>JAGZLX010000005.1 GCA_018364485.1 Granulicatella adiacens | reverse complement strand
ATAATGTTACCACGAAAAAAATCGGAAATGTTGATTTTATGCGGTTTGTTAAGGTCACTTAATTTTTTTGACTTTTTCTGATGTTATTATGACAAACAGATGACAAGAACATATGTTTCCGTAACATTTGACACCATCCTGTAACACGTTCGTAGAATTTTCTTACATTCTCGGTCATAATTTCTTCATTTATTACACTGTTTTTTGTTCCTTTTTGAGGTAAAAACCTATCATATCGCACTTTTTCATGCATTCGACACATCAAAAAAGACCTCCCTATTCATCCATAGGAAGGTCACTAAACATTCGTTAAGCCGTTTGATTTAATTCACTCATTTGAATCGTTTGATCGATATTTTCTTTCAAAGCTTCAGGAAGATGGTGCGTTACCCATAGAACGGTCACGCTCTTATCTTCTAGTATTGGTTTCAACACCTCAATGGTTGTCTTTTCGTCTAAGTTGGAGCTGACTTCATCCAGCAAGAAGACTTTTGGTTGTTTCATCAACCCGCGTGCAAAGGCAATGCGTTGCAACTGACCGCCGGATAGATTTGAATCACCATCGCCTAAGACCGTATCTAATCCCTGTGGCAAGTTTCGTACGATAGAAGCGAGCCCCACTTTTTCAAGAGACGCCCAAACTTCTTCATCCGTAAACTCTTCAGTGAGCGTTACGTTTTCGCGAATGGTTGTCGTGAAGATATGTGGTTTTTGAGCGATATAGACCATTTGACGATATAACTCATCATAGGATTGTTTCTTCACATCAACTCCAGCGAGTTTCACTTCTCCTAAATACTCCGTTAATTTAGCAGCGATAATATTTAACAGAGTGGATTTCCCTGTTCCGCTCTCGCCAGTAATCGCATATTTTTGCCCTTCGTTAAAGCCAAGAGACACATGATTTAAAATCACCTTTTCTCCGTAGTTAAAGGAAACATCACTCACTTCAATAAGAGTACGTGGTGCCTCTTCTGGTGCTTCCTCTACAAGAGCTGCGGGTTCTAATTGCTCATATTTGTTAAACAATGAGTCTGCACTCTTAATTGAACCAATCTTTTGACTAATATTTCCTAGCACGTTGAAGATGGTGCTACTTAATGCCATCGCTGCTAGAATACTCCCGATACTCACTTCGCCAATATAAGCTAAGTATCCCGTTAAGATGAATACAGAAATCTGGCTAAACACATTCCCAATCCCACCACTAACGGCAACTTTGGCCATCGACTTACTATAGTCTCGATGCGTATCTCCTACTTCAACAGATTTTTCATGGATTTTTTCTTTTAAATACGCTAACTTACGAAAAACAAATAGAGTATCATATCCGCTCAATAAATCCGAAATGGATTTTGCGAATTTTTCATTGGCTTCTGACACTTTGATGGTTTTTTCTGTCAGTTCTGCTGAGAATAAAGCCGGCAACACGGCCATAATGACAATACAAATAGCTGCTAGTAAAACGATAGACCAATGATACATAAATAACGCTACCGCGGAAATGACCGCAGAAATAATTCCTCCGATAACATCAAAGGTTGGATCAATCGCATGCCCTTTAATCTGTTCCAAGTCACTTGTAAACCACGAAATATACGTTTGACTATTCTTTTCATAGAAGCGCCCATAAGACGTCGCTTCAATCGAATGACTAATACGGTCCCTTAACCACGTCGCAACTTTTTGATTAAAGTAGGCTTGGTATCGAATCAACATATACGTAAACAATAGATAAAACGCAAAAATAATAACTAAACAAATCGCTTTATAAAAGAAATTATGAATATCCATGTTCACTAAAGTATCTAAAGTCTGCGCATTCACAACACTCGACACAAGCTCCGCCCCTGCAATCAGGGTGAGCAATGTAATCATGATAAATACTTCTTTTTTAAACTGCCGAAAAACAACCCTCATACACACTCGCTCCACTTCAACTTATTATTATGCTCATAGTGTAACATTGCTTTAATCCAATGTATATAGGACTTTTGGCGGATAATAAAAGAAAAGTGAGAAAATTTAATTTCTCACTTCCTAATATTTTTTAATCTTATACCAATAAATAAAATGGAGAAGGCCACTCCTACACAGGCTCCTATCACAAGTGGTACTCCCTGTTGCAGGGCTGGTAATACACTAATCTGTAAAATAGCCCCTAACGAATACCCTCCAATACTCAAATATCCAAGGATAAAGAGAACAATCGTCGACACCATCGTATCTTTAATCAAAGAAACGAGCAGTATCTGTGCAATAAATAATCCAACAATTGCTAATAATGGATATCCAATCGACAGTAGGATTCCTTGAGTCGCTGAAATAAAGATTGTTTCCCCATTAGAAATATACGAAACAGGAAACAGAAAAACATTCTCTTGAATTAGGATTCCATACGCCACTACAGACAGAATCACCAGCAGACTAGGAAAAGCATAAAAGTATTTCAAAGAATAAAGCGTTTCGGTCAATAATTCTTCTTTATTAGAAATCGGCACTACTTCTAGCAGCGTTCTGTGTCGTTGTTTTCTTTCTAAATATCCCCCAACTTGCACAAGGAAAAAGAAGACAAGGATACCGTAGCCAAGAAGTTGGAAAATCGTCTGTATAAAATCACCATACTGGTAATAGGTTTGGTAGGATATCTCTTTTCCAACTAAATAATGGAGTAATTGGAGTTTAGCTCTAATTTGCATAGGACTCTCTAACGAATCCGCCCATTCTTGCGACCCACGTCCTAGAAGAAACTCAACCAATTCCAATCGCTTTTCATAAATCGGAATCAGCCGTTCCGTTTTCCCCTTCACTGTATAAATCCCATTTTCTTGTGCATAGGTTTGGTAAAGAGCCTGGAAAGTAGTATTCATCTCTTTCTTTGTATCTTCATCGATCGTCATTTGTTTCTCAAACGAATCTTTCAGATCATCTATCTGAGAAAATTGTCGTTCAATCACATCTCTTAAGGCCGGTTTTCCTGTAACGTGATGATATCCCATGACAAGCGCCGCAACTACTAAGATAAGAAGCGGTATCTTATAGAAAAATCCTCTTTTCTTTAAATGCATTCTATCTAATTGAACCCATCTACTCATACCGAACCTCCTCGTCTATGACGCTCTTGCCAGCATGAAGTTCCAACTGTCAACAAGAAGAACACGAATGCTCCTACAAGTAAACTGGCACATCCGTTTGAAATCGTGAACGTACCCGTCGCATAAAAGTCATCTTTCATTCCTTGAATGACAGAGCCGAAGTTCACATAGTACAGTGGCAACTTGTCCGCAAAAGAAGGATAAATCTTCATGGAACGGAGGATAGGCTCTGCCCAAATAACCATCATCCCTGCGATGAACCCTACCATCTTATTTCTACTCAACTGATTACACCATGCGACGAGATTGATTAAGAATAGGAGCACACACGCTACAAAGAGTAACGCGATTCCTATAAATTGTAACGGAAGCATGAGGAGCTCCTCTTCCCCACGAAATACAAGAAACGGCGTAGTGAGGTTGTCCCAGCCAAAAGCTAAACTCTGTACTAAAAAAACTACAAATAAAGCCAGAATTACTAGGGCCATATTTACCAACCAGTAACTACTCATCTTTTGTAATAAATATTTCCACTGACGAATCGGCTTCACAGCTAACATACTACGATGCTTCCAATCATCTAACAGAATAGGACTGATAAATAGTAGCAAGATTGAAAATAGAACTGGCAACCAATACATCATCGGTTCCTCATATCTTGTCCATTCCATCCAAAATATTCGATTGACCATTTGTATAATATCGTCTAATTGATAGCGACCCTGTTCGTCTAAAGAACGAAACTCCATTAAAAGTTGTTTGACATTCTTATACTCTAACTGTTCCTGCTTACTAGGATTAAATCCAATTGTATTATAAATCGGAAGGGGCGATTGTTCTTTATCTCTTAATTCAAGTCGCAACTCCCAAAAATGAATCTGTTCTTTTATATAAGTTTTATAATCTTGGTTTTGAAACGCTGTTACTGAACGATGATAAGCAACTGAATTCTCTAGCCATTTTTCCTCTGTTTCCGTTAAACTTTTTTTCTTTGCTTCCTCTTCATATTCATTGATTAGTATCAAATGAATTTTATCTCCTTGATTTAAACTGCTATTGAAAAGGTCATTGAGAGAAGATTTTTGTTGAAAATTCATCACTAGAAACACAACCATCAGCAATACACAACCGATGAACTGAATTTTCATTAATCGATTTCGAACAATCAACAGTAATTGTGTTTTCATGCTAGCTTCTCCTCTCTTTTTAAACTTTCGATTGCACTATCCGTACAATTCTTTATAAAGTGCGTAGCAACCTTTTGCTCCAATCTTAATTTCACTACATTGATGGATGTTTTCTAGTATCCAATTCCATTTTTCTTTTGGAAGCTCACCATCCGTAAGGTGAATGTTAATCTGTCTTCCTTCAGGATTCACCATGTCTACTTCTCTTGGAAATTGCTCTACAAACTTTTCGAAATGCTCTTTGGAAATAAAGGTCAATTGAAGTGTATTCACGCCTTCTTTTTGCGGTGAATATTCCAGGGCGATTCGTTTCTCTTTCATAAAATAAATCTTGTCGGCAATCGAATCAAGATTGTTCAGTAAATGAGAGGCCATCACGATCGTTTTTCCTTCATCCCGTAACTGTCTCAACACTTTAGAAATCAATTCCACATTATCAGGGTCTAACCCGTTCATCACTTCATCCACAAGCATATAGTCTGCTTTTGTAACCAGTACTAATGCAAAACAAAGACGTTGCCGCATTCCTAGTGAATACCCACCCACTTTTTGATGAATATAGTCTTCCATTTTTAACTGCTCTATCACAGTTTGAACAGTTCCAGATGCTACTTTCCACATCGAGGCATAGAAATTCAAATGCTCGATTCCATTTAATTCATCGTATAATTCAGATTGATCAGGCATTTTCACGATATGTTGTCTCATAAATAATGGTTCGGTTGTATAATCCTTCCCTTGATAGCACACCGAAATACCGTTATTTCTTAAGTGTCCAGACAGTATTTGGATAAGCGTAGATTTTCCTACGCCATTCGGTGCTACTAGTCCAATAATCTGAGACGATGGAAGCTCTAAGTCAATCTGATTTAGAATCTCTTTTTTCCCATATGAAAAATTCTGAATATGAACTTCTAGCATTCGTTTGACTCCTTCCTATACTTGTATCTTAATTTAACCATTTCTGTTACCGCTTCCTTTATTAATATTATAGCAAATTTTCTTTTATAAAATAGAGTTCTTTTGTAGATTCCAATCAAATTCTTATAAAAATATCGACTTTCGTTTGATTTTTGCACGCAAAAAACCACACCTCTATTCTGAAGTGTGGTAGCTCTATTTTATTATGCTTTTGTTTTTTCAGCACGGTCCCGTTTCATTTGGCTTGAACGTAATTGTCCGCAGGCTGCTTCGATATCATGTCCGAATTCTTTACGAACGACACAGTTGATGTGGTTTTTCTTCAAAACATCGTAGAAGGCTACTACGCGTTCTTTTCCACTACGTTCATATTGGTCATGTTCACGAACTTTGTTATACGGAATTAAGTTGACGTATGAAAGACGTTTTTTATCCGCAAGAAGGTCGGCCAATTGTTGCGCTTGTTCCACAGAGTCATTCACGTGATCGAGCATGATGTACTCGAAGGTTACACGACGATTAGTTTTTGCGATATATTCATTGATTGCATCCATCACAACTTCGATTGGATATTTACGGTTGATACGCATGATACGAGAACGTGTATCGTTATCTGGCGCATGAAGGGACAATGCAAGGTTGACTTGTAGTCCTTCGTCTGCGAACTCGCGAATTTTTGGAGCCAAACCACTTGTAGATACAGTGATATGGCGAGCCCCGATAGCAAGACCTTTATCAGAGTTAACAACTTTCAAGAACTTAATCACGTTATCATAGTTATCGAATGGTTCCCCAATCCCCATAACTACGATATGGCTGACACGGTCCCCAGGAGACACTTCGTCTAAAGTACGTTGCACGTGCATCACTTGCGCTACGATTTCCCCAGCAACAAGGTCACGTTGTTTTGCGATAATCCCGCTGGCACAGAAAGTACATCCGATATTACATCCTACTTGTGTCGTTACACAGATAGATAAGCCGTATTCTTGTGGCATTAATACCGTTTCGATTAAGAGGCCGTCTGCTAATTCAAAGAGGAATTTACGTGTTCCGTCTGTTGATTGTTGTTTGATACGTTCGTTTAACACTGGGAATGTGAATTCTTCTTGTAACTCCTCAATCAGTGATTTTGGCAAGTTTGTCATTTCTTCAAAACTAGTTACACGTTTGCGGTAAAGCCAGTCCCATAATTGCTCTGCTCTGAATTTCTTTTCGCCTTTTGCTTCAAACCAAGCTGTTAGCTCTTCTAGTGGCATGCCGTAAATAATTGGTTTTCCTTCATATTGACGAACCACTCGTCCAATTTTTCTAACCATATCTATTCCTCTTTCCTATACTTGAAATGCTCTAATGATTGTTTCTCTATTCGCATGAGCGCTTAATAACACTGATAATTTCACACGAGCCTTTTGTCCGCTAAGCCCTGTTGTGAAAATCACTCCTGCTTCATGAAGCTGTTTGCCTCCACCAAGATAATTATATACATCGTATGTCACACCGTTAAATGCACGAGATACAAGCACGACTGGAATTCCTTTATCCAAGCAACGTTGCAACCCAGGAAGTGTCGTTGGCGGTAAGTTACCTGCTCCAAGAGCTTCGATGACCAATCCATTCGCATCTGAATCGGCAATAGCATCAAATAACATCGAATCCATTCCAGCATATGCTTTTAATAAGTATACCTTATCCACGAGTTCTTGAATTGGATAGTATTCATGATGTAAGAATTTTTGGAAGTAGATCACTTCACTCTTGGATACTAATCCAAGCGGCCCAAAAGTTGGAGTTTGGAAAGTCGCTACGTTAGTTGTATGCGTCTTTGTCACATACGTTGCTGCATGGACTTCATCGTTCATCACGACAAGAACGCCTTTGTCCACACTCTCTGGACTCGTTACCGTAATAATGGCACTGCGTAAGTTCGCTAACCCGTCCGCTCCGATTTCATTGCTTGAACGCATCGCTCCTGTTAAAACGATTGGGAATTTTCCGTCTGTTGTTAACTCTAGGAAATACGCTGTTTCTTCTAATGTATCGGTACCGTGAGTCACCACCGCTCCGTCAAAGCCTTCTTGTTGCGCTTGAACGATTCGCTTTTGAACTTCCCACATTTTTTCCTCCGTCATATGTGGAGACGGAAGGTTAAATAGATCCTCTACGACGACACTTGCGATGGGTGCAAAAATCGTGTCGGAGTTTGTTAGTGGGTTGGTGCTTGTTGGGGTTACGTTACCGGTTGAGCGGTCTTCACTCATGGCAATCGTACCACCGGTATTGATAACGATAATTTTCTTCATGGCGCTACTACTTTCTTTCATTTTCTCTTTACATAGGATACCACAAAATAGCGAAAGCTGACTATAAAATACGCACAAAAAGATGATACCTTCGAATCCTTGCGGATTATTTTTATAATCGCTGTTACAGGGCACCGGTGCAAGCCTCGGTCTTGCACCTTCGAAGCTTCAAACGCGAAGTACGGAACAAGTCCCTACTTCGCGTAAGCACAGTGGTTGAATGGAATGAGCTTCGCTGTATCTAGCTTGCTCATCCCTATTCAACTTTGTGGGGGAAAGAAAACGAAATCCCCTAAATACATTAATGTATTTAGGAGATTTCTGTCTTTCTCCCTCACATTCGATGCGATTCCCTGTTACTGCGATTATAAAATCCGCAATTTTCTTCGGTATCATCTTTTTGTACGTTTTGTTCAAATCCTTTATAAAAAAATGAAAAAAAGTGTTGCACCACTCAGTTTGAAGGGGACGGTGCAGGGTGCTAGAAAGTGCATCCCAGCGGGGGGTTTGAGGCTTTTTGGTAATTTGAAGTGGGGCGTGACTGAAAAATTTTTCTTGATTTTTTCTCGGAAAATTTACTACAAACTTCTGAATTTGTGCAATCGACCTAAAACGGGGTTGTTGAATATACCGCTAAAAACCGCATCATTTCAACGTTTATATTTTACTTTTAATTTTAAAATTCGAAATGTAACAAATATGCTACATTTTTATTTTTTGCTTCTTCAACAAAAAACCGCAGCCTTAGATTGGCTACGGTTATCGTTTTATTTGATTGTGTATTGACGTTGATGATCAACAACGGATGTTAATGTAATTGGGCTGTTGTCTTCGCGTGTGAAGGTTTGTTCACCGCTTGCGTCCACCACTTCTGTGAAGATTTCTTCGTATTCTTCTACTGTCAACATTTTACGGTTTTCTAGTAACGCTTTATGTTCTGCAATGTGCAATTGGTTTTCGAAGCCTTCGACTAATTCGCCGGCGAAGAATTCCCCAACGGCTCCTGATCCATAGCTGAAGAAGCCGATGCGGTCTCCGGCTACTAATACAGAACTGTTTTCTAATAATGAGATGAAGCTTAAGAATAATGAACCTGTGTAAATGTTTCCGACTTGGCGGTTATACACGGCTGCTTCTTGGTAACGTGCTGTGAAGCGTTCTTGTTCCTCTTCGCTCATTTCTTCTAAGAATGGCTTGAAGGCTTTCATCCCCATTTTTGTATATGGTAAATGGAAACAGATTGCATCAAAGTCTGAGAACTGCGCATTTGTTTTTTCTTGATAATCATTCCAAACTTCCGCAAAGAAACGGATGTATTGCTCGTTTGAGAACTTACCGTCTACCATTGGGTATGCTGAGTAGTTTGGTCTCCAGAAGTCCATCACGTCATCTGTGAATAAGCTAGTTTCGTTATCTAAAACAAGTAAACGTGGGTCACTAGAAACAATCATTGCGACCGCTCCGGCACCTTGTGTTGGTTCCCCGCCAGAGTTTAATCCGTATTTAGCAATGTCACTTGCGATAACTAATACTTTTGAAGTTGGGTTTAAGGCAATGTGGCCTTTTGCTAATTGTAAGGCAGCTGTTGCCCCGTAGCAGGCATGTTTTAATTCCACGCTACGAACACGGTTTGATAACCCAAGCATACGTTGCATATATACGGCAGCTGATTTTGATTGATCGATTCCAGTTTCTGTCCCAAATAAAATCATTTCAATAGATTCGCGATCTTCATCATCGATAATGGATAACGCAGCATTTGCGGCTAAAGTCACGATATCTTGAGTCACTGGTGCTACTGCCATTGTAGACTGGCCAATTCCAATCGTGTATTTAGCTGGCTCTACTCCACGCGCCTCTGCTAGTGTTTCCATATCTAGCGCTGTCGGCGGTACGAAGAAGCCAATCTTATCTATCCCTATATTCATTGTTTTATTGTTCTCCTTTACGAATGAAGCTCCAAACACACAAATTGAGCTTCCTGTTCTTTCTTAGCACACACTATAGTAGCAAAAATTCGCCGTTAGGACAATTGAATTCACTAAATGTTAGGGAATTTAAACAATTCTTTACTAATTATTTGTACTAAATTGATAGGTTTCTTATACGAAATCTTATAAAATAGAAACGAAATAGTAAATATAGACTGGAAAGGAATGAAAATATGAACGGAAATGATATCGTCATCGTAAGTGCTACCCGTACTGCGATTGGTAAATTTGGCGGGCAATTTGCTACAACTTCCGCAATCGAATTAGGAACAACAGTCGCAAAAGCTGCCATCCAAAAAGCGAATCTTTCACCTGAACAAATTGATACAGTCATCTTTGGAAATGTCTTACAAGCAGGACTGGGACAAAATCCAGCTCGTCAAGTCGGACTCGGCGCTGGACTGAATCATGCAAGTACTGCTGTTACAGTTAATGAAGTGTGCGGTTCTGGTTTGAAAGCCATTATTTCAGCCGCACAAGCCATTCGTCTAGGAGACGCCAAAATCGTCTTAGCCGGCGGTATGGAAAATATGAGCCTTGCACCTCATTTATTACAACAACGCTTTGCTCCAAAAAATGGTCCTGTGACATTAGTCGACTCTTTATTCAATGATGGTTTAACGGACGCCTACTCACAAGACGCGATGGGCATTACCGCAGAAAACATCGTTGAAAAATACGGATTCACACGCGAAGAACAAGACGCTTTCGCTGTAGCTTCTCAACAAAAAGCCGCTAAAGCACAGGAAGAAGGACGCTTCGCCAACGAAATCACTCCTGTAGCGGTCTTCAATCGTAAAACAAAATCCGACGACTTAAAAGCAACGGACGAATTTATCCGCCCAAACACGACGCTTGAGAGTCTGGCAAGCCTTAAACCAGCCTTCAAAAAAGACGGAACCGTGACAGCCGGAAACGCCTCTGGTATTAACGACGGTGCCGCTTGTGTCATTATGACAACGCGCGAATACGCAACAGAACTAGGCCTTCCAATTCTTGCGACATTGAAAGGTTATGCCGAAGCCGGTGTCGATCCTTCGATTATGGGAATCGGACCTGTTCCTGCCATTCAAAAATTAGTGGCGCGTACACGTATTCCTCTTGAAAAAGTGGATGTCTTTGAACTGAACGAAGCCTTTGCCGCACAAAGCATGGCCGTCATCAAAGACTTGAAGATTCCAACTGAAAAAGTAAATCCATTCGGTGGCGCAATTGCACTCGGCCATCCAATCGGTGCTTCAGGTACCCGTATTGTGGTCACACTGATTAATGCCCTCGAACAACTCGACGGTAAAATCGGTGTTGCTTCCCTCTGTGTAGGCGGCGGCATGGGTGTTGCCATCGCGATTGAACGCGAAAACTAATATAACGAAAGAGAGTTGTCCAAAATTCACTTATAAGTGAATTTCGGGCAACTCTCTTTTTTCTTTTTAACTATCGGAAGTACGAAGAAAGAAAGCCTATGACTCTTCGGGTTTCTTTTGTTCGTGACGCTGTTGATAGTACGCGCGAATCTCTTCATTTTCTTCTGTTGGACGATAATGTACCTCGAACCCATTCTTCTTCCAACTTAAAGTCGTCATGAGTTCATCCCATGTTGGTAATTTTACCTCAGGCAATTCAAACTGCACCAACTCAGACATATCTAATGAGTCTCTCCAAACTTCAAAACGAGTTGAAACGAGTAATAACGCAACACGTGTCAACACTTCACGTTTTGCTTCGTCCATTTCCCCTGCTGCCTTCAAGAACTCTTGCACGTAATGCATAAATTGTCCGTATAAATCATTGATCGTATCAATTCCAACTGTAAATAGTAAATCAAAGAACACATTCCAGAACAACTCAAGGTCTTCATCGCTTACCGATTCTGTCCATTTCTTGAATGTTTGGTCATTCAACTGACTATTTTTGGTTAATTTTTCCATCTTAATAAATTGACCGTCTTCAATCTCCCATGTCATGGCGCTATGTTGCATCGCACCGGTGGCATTACTTTTGACAATGACATACGGCACTTCGGATTCTAGCATTAATCCAACAAGTGAATCTTGTGGAATATAACGCATCGCTAATGGCACTATATTTTGATATCCTTTTGTTTCAAGTACAGAACGGTACAATCCAGGAGAATCAAAGCAGAAAATATCGACAATGCGCAGTTGCACGTCTTCTGCTTGAGTGGCCGCAGCATAAATGGCTAAGTTACCACCCTTTGAATGTCCTGAAATCATTAAGTCCCCATTCCATAAACTGGCTTGTTTGGCTAAATACTCCTTGGCATCTGTCTGAGCCGCAACAAGTGGTGAATACGTCATTAGGAAGTCTTCCTTCCAGCCAATCAGCGTATCATCTGTCCCTCTAAAAATAACAAGACGTACGCTAGGTTCAACTTCCACCGTAATGGCTGCGAATTGTTTGGTTGTATCTTTATCCCATTCACTCACTACACCAAAGAATTTCAAGCCTTGATAGCGAGATGCAGTGGCAACCACTTGCGACACCTCATGACGTTCTTCGGTCATCATCATTGGATTTTCGTCGAACAATTCTTGTTTGTGTTCCTTCATATACTCAGCGGTGTCTTTCACTGTGACAAAGGTTTCGCCGTTTTCATCGCTTGGAACGACTTTTTCAAGTGGTAAATATTCTAATTCCGTCAAAACTAATGCATCGATTTCAGAGAAGGCTCTTTCTTCAAACGAAATGTGCCCAAACTCCTTGATATAATCCAACATGTTTTTCATACGAAAATCCTCCGTTATTTTGAGTGAGTCCATTACTATTCTACTCTGTCACTATGGCACTTGCAACTCTTTTTCCTATAGGCCAAAAAGCCGTCATTTTCTATAGAATTCCCCTTTTTTTCGTGCTATACTACTGAAATGAAATTAAGGGGGTTGTTCTATGAAATTAGGATTTGATAGCGAAAAATACCTTGAAGAACAAAGTCAATACATTCTTCAACGTGTCAACGCTTATGACAAACTATACTTAGAGTTCGGAGGCAAGTTAATTGGTGATTTCCACGCGATGCGAGTATTGCCAGGATTCGATCCAGATGGAAAAATCAAATTACTTCACCGCCTACGCGACCAAGCAGAGATTATTATTTGCGTGTACGCAGGCGATATCGAACAAAATAAAATCCGCGGTGACCTTGGAATCACATATGACCAAGATGTTCTTCGCTTAATGGACGACCTTCACTATTGGGACCTTAAAATTAACAGCGTCCTCATTACTCGTTACACAGGGCAACCTGCTGCAACGCAATTCAAAAACTCTCTCGAACGTCGCGGAATTAAAGTATACACGCACGGCTACACAGAAGGCTATCCGATGGACGTTGAGACCATCGTTAGTGACGCAGGATATGGCGCAAACGAATTTATCGAAACGACTCGCCCACTTGTCGTCGTAACCGCTCCTGGTGCCAACAGCGGAAAACTAGCGACTTGCTTAAGCCAGCTTTATCACGAAACAAAACGTGGTCGTCGTGCCGGCTATTCTAAATTCGAAACATTCCCTGTATGGAATTTACCATTAAATCACCCTGTTAACGTGGCGTATGAAGCAGCCACAGCAGACTTAGAAGATGTCAACATGATTGATACCTTCCACCTTGCAAAATACGGCGAAACAACCGTGAACTACAACCGAGACATCGAAGCCTTCCCACTTCTCCGTCGTATTTTGACGAAGATTTACGGCGACGCTCCAATCCCTTACAACTCTCCAACAGATATGGGCGTGAACCGTGTCGGATTTGCTATCACTGATGATGAAGTCGTTCGCGAAGCTTCCAACCAAGAAATCATCCGCCGTTACTACGCAGGCCAATGCGACTACAAACGCGGTATCGGAACGCTTGAAGCAGCTCAACGTGGCAAGTACATCATGGAAGAAAGTGGACTCTCTCCACAAGACCGTCCAGTCGTAAAAGCCGCTCTTGAAAAAGAAGCCGATGCTAAAGTTCCTGTAGTAGCCTTACAACTTCCAAACGGCAAAATCATTACAGGAAAACAATCCGACACCATGACAGCCAGTGCAGCCTGCCTACTCAACTGCATTAAAGAATTAGCAGAAATTGGTGACTCTATCCATTTATTACCACCTGTTATTTTAAATGCGATTGGCCAACTCGGAAGCGACGTCCTAAAACACCAACGCCGCTCACTCGATAGCAAAGAAGTGCTGATCGCACTCAGCATCTCAGCAGTCACAAACCCTGCCGCAGAAGCTGCCAAAAACCAATTACAAAACTTGCGCCACTTACAAGCGCACAGCACCGTTATCCTTCAAAAAGCCGACGAAGACACCTTCCGAAGCCTAGGAATCATGGTGACTTGCGAACCACAATTTGCTGGCACAAACCTTTACTACACAAACTAACCCCAAGCCCTCTCCACCCGGACGAGGGCTTTTTTCTTGGCACTTAACAGGAGCGCAAACAACATCTTAGCACCCTTCTCAGCATTCCCCCGGTTCCCCTAGCCATCCCTAAGACCTATTCCTCTTTCCAACACCTCTTTCTAGAAGCAGAATTCTAAAAGTCCGCACTCTCTCCTTTTTTCAAAAAAATCTTCGTTTCTTTGAAATTCCGCCAACTAAAGAAGACATCACATCTTCCAAGCACCCGTCCCAGCACTTAGGTTCCTCTAGCCGTCCCTAAGACCTATTCCTCTTTTCAACTCCTCTTTCTAGAAGCAGAACTCTAAAAGTCTGCACACTCTCCTTTTTTCAAAAAAATCTTCGTTACTTTGAAATTCTGCCAACTAAAGAAGACATCATATCTTCCAAGCACTCCGTCCCAGCACTTAGGTTCCTCTAGCCGTCCCTAAGACCTATTCCTCTTTACAACTCCTCTTTCTAGAAGCAGAACTCTAAAAGTTCGCACACTCTCCCTTTTTTCAAAAAAATCTTCGTTACTTTGAAATTCTGCCATTAGAAATAATTAATTCATCAATGCATCTATAAAAACGGAGAACTCCCCGGATTCTATGATAGTAATAATAGCGAGTGTAATCGATGCGAATTAGTGACTCTGGAAATTTATTTTCTAGAGTCACTTTGAGGCTCGATAGGTGATGAGACGTAAGGCTCACACCGGTACAGCTATTATCACTATCATGAAGATATCCGAGGAGAGTTCGTAGTTTTTATACTTAATTTGATGTTCTAAACTTATTTCTCTGCACCAGAATTTCAAAGGAACGAAGTTCCTTTATTCATTTTTTTGCACAAAAAAAATCGAGAGCGTGTCTCGATTTTTCTTAGTTTCTAAAGATCTTGGCTTCTAAAAAGAGGTCGTTGTAAAGCGATAATAGGTCGGTTCCTAAATTGTCGTAAACCTCCATCTTCTCCATCGCTTCCTCACTCGGATAGAAGCTCTCATCCGAAGTAATTTCTTCTGGCAAGAGTGCTAGCGCATCCTTGTTAGGAGTTGCATATCCAACATATTGAGCATTCTTCGCTGCGATTTCTGGACGCAACATGAAGTTGATAAACGCATAGGCGCCTTCTTTGTTGCCTACTGTTTTTGGAATGACGATATTATCGAACCATAAGTTCGTTCCTTTGCTTGGAACCACATAGGCTAAATCTTCATTCTCGCTCAACATTTTAGAAGCTTCCCCTGAGAAAGTGACGGCTACGTTGGCTTCTCCTTGAATCATATACGTCTTCATTTCATCGGCGATAATCGCTTTTGCATTCGGCATCAATGTCTTCAAGAACTTACCAGATTCTTTAACAATCGTTTCGTCTTTTTCATTGAGAGAATACCCTTGAGTTTGTAAGGCAATCCCCATCATTTCACGAGCACCATCGATAAAGAGAATCGAATCTTTCAAATCCGTTTTCCATAAATCGCGCCACTCGCTGATAAACCCTTCTGGATAAACTTTCTTATTATAAACAATTCCTAGCGTTCCCCAGAAATAAGGGATGCTATAAGTGTTGTCTGGGTCAAACGATTTATGCAAGAAACGTGGATCGATATGTTCCATCCCTTTGATTTTTGAGTAATCCAGTTTTTCTAGTAAGTTCTCTTTTACCATTTTATTGATGGTGTACTCACTTGGAATGGCGATATCGTAGTTTGTTCCACCTTGCTTAATTTTAGTAAGCATGGCTTCGTTGGAATCGAACGTTTCATAAATGACCTTATAACCCGTTTCTTCTTCAAACTGTGTAATGAGTTCTGGGTCGATATAGTCTCCCCAGTTATATACGATAATTGTTTGAGGGTCTCCTGCCGTTGCCGTTTCAAAATTCTTACGGATTCCAAACAACACTAGGCAAGATACTACGATTGCCCCAATTAACATCGTTAGTCGCTTCATAGTGTGACTCCTTTCAATAAGTCACTCTCAGCGGTTTTCCCATTTACTCGTTTTTGTTGGAATTTTTGAATGAAGTAATATCCAATTACAAGTGATAATGAGAATAGGAACATCAATGTACTTAAGGCATTGATTTCTAAGCTGATTCCTTGGCGCGCACGTGAGTAGATTTCAACGGCTATCGTTGAGAATCCATTCCCTGTTACGAAGAATGTCACGGCAAAGTCGTCTAACGAATAAGTAAATGCCATAAAGAATCCACTGAGAATTCCTGGTGTAATCGATGGTAAAACGATGCGTGTTAATACTTGTGAGCTTGTTGCTCCTAAGTCACGAGCCGCTGTAATCATCGATGGGTTCATTTCTGATAATTTTGGTAAAACCATTAGTACAACGATTGGAATGTTAAACGCGATATGCGCAAGTAATACCGACATAAAGCCAAGTTTGAATCCAATCACTGTGAAGAGAATTAAAAGGCTGGCACCGATGATAACGTCAGGAGAAACCATCAAAATATTGTTAAAGCCTAATAATACTTGTTTGCGACGGTTTGAACGGATGTGATGGATCATGATAGCTCCAAGGGTTCCAATCACAGTCGCAATCAGCGATGATAAGAGTGCAAGGATTAATGTATCGAGCACAATTCCGATTAAACGTGTGTCCGCAAGAACGGCTTTATAGTGGTCGAGTGTGAAACTCTCGAATCCGTTCATGCTACCAGCACTGTTAAATGAGTAAAAAATCAAGTAGAAAATCGGAGCGTATAAAACTACGAATACGAAAACTAAGTAGAGATTCGTCCACTTGCTATAATTTTCTAATTTCATTCTGATACGCCTCCTTTTCTACGGTCTCTTGTAATAAACATTAAAATAATCATCGCTACAATCAATACAACCCCGATTGTAGAACCCATTCCCCAGTTTTGTGTTACTAAGAAGTGTTGTTCAACGGCTGTACCAAGTGTAATCACGCGGTTTCCTCCAATTAAACGAGTCAACATGAAGAGTGAAAGTGATGGAATAAATACGGCTTGTACTCCACTGCGCACTCCGTTCATCGTTAATGGGAAGATAACGCGTCTAAACGTATCCCATTTTGTTGCCCCAAGGTCGCGGCTTGCCGCAATGAGAGAACTTGGCAACTCTTCGATAGAGTTGAAGATTGGCAAAATCATAAATGGTAACTCGATATACGCTGCTACCGTTAAGAAACTGAAGTCAGTGAATAGGAATTCTTGTGGTGCCAATCCAAATAATGAAAGGAAGTTGTTCACTGTCCCTGTTTGGCTAAAGATTCCGATAAATGCATAGGCTTTTAATAGTAAGTTTACCCATGTTGGTAAGATGATTAATAAAAGCCATAATTGTTTATGTTTTGTACGACTTAGGAAAAGTGCTGTTGGATAACTCACGAGTAGCGTTACTAGCGTTACTAGAAATGCGTACCACACAGAGTTGAACGTCATTTCTAAGTAGTTTCCTGACGCGAAATAGTTCGTGTAGTTTCCAAGCGTTACTTGACCATTGATGTCAAAGAATGATTTATAGAAAATCATTCCAAGTGGCGTTACTACGAATAATAACAACCAAATAAAGTATGGAATGGAAAATAATAGACGCGATTGTTTAGTCATTTTCTTCTACCTCGTCTTCGTAGCTTTCTAAACGAGCGTCGAAGTCTTCTTCACTTTCTCCAAAACGCATTACGTGGATATCTTGTGGTTCGAAGTATAAGCCCACTTTTGATCCAACTTCGGCTTTACGAGTTGAGTGAATCATCCATTCATTTCCATTTTCGTCATAACAGATGATTTCGTAGTGAACCCCACGGAACAATTGCGTATCTACTTCAACCGTTAATTTTCCTTTTTCGATCGTTGTTAACGTTAAGTCTTCTGGACGAATCACGATTTCAACTTTTTCATTTGGACGCATACCAGCATCGGCACACTCGAATTCTTTTCCAACAAACTCTACAAGGTAGTCTTCCTTCATGACCCCATCAACGATATTACTTTCACCGATAAAGTCCGCAACGAAACGGTTGATTGGCTCATCGTAAATATCTACAGGCGTTCCTGATTGAACGATTTCCCCTTTGCTCATAACGAAGATTTCATCACTCATCGCTAACGCTTCTTCTTGGTCATGCGTTACGAAGATAAATGTGATTCCTAGACGTTGTTGCAATTCACGAAGTTCATATTGCATGTCTGTACGAAGTTTTAAGTCTAATGCTGATAATGGTTCATCAAGCAGTAGTACTTCTGGTTCATTGACAAGCGCGCGAGCGATAGCCACACGTTGTTGTTGTCCACCAGACATTTGTGAGATTTCACGGTTTTCGTAGCCAGATAATTGCACCATTTTTAAAGCGTCTGCCACTTTTTCTTTAATGATATTTTCTGGAGTTTTCTTTAAGCGTAATCCAAACGCGATGTTTTCGAATACGTTCATATGTGGGAATAATGCGTAGTCTTGGAAAACAGTGTTCACTTTACGTTTGTTTGGTGGAAGTTTTGTAACGTCTTCCCCGTTTAAAGTCACTTTTCCGTTTGACACATCTGTAAATCCAGCAATGATACGCAAGATTGTTGTTTTACCGCATCCCGAAGGCCCTAGTAATGTATAGAATTTTCCTTTTTCGATTTCGAAGTTGATATTTTTTAAAACTTGAGTGTCCTCATAAAATTTGTTCACATTCTCAAATGAGATAATTGTGTTGTTTGACATTGCTAGCACCTAACTTTCTTTGTTATAAATATGAATCTGTCGCCACAACTAAAACTTTTGATGTTTTCTTAGCGGCGTTGCTAATTTGGTGTTTGGCTTTCGCCTCAAAATAGAAGGACTCTCCTTTGGAAACTACTTCAACTTGTTTACCGACTTTGACCTGAACGGACCCTTCGAGCACATACCCAAATGTTTCTGCAAGTGACGGTTGGAACGTCTTGTACGCTCCCCCAACGGCAAACTCTAGAATCACGGGTTCCATCTCATGCTCGTTCGAATCTGGATTAAGCCAAGTGACCGTCGTATGGTGCTTGACGTCTTCCATCATCGTCATATCCTCTTCGCGGTAAATCGTGAGTGCCTCTTCTGGCCCCTCATCGAAAAAGTCCGCTGCAGGGCATCCCAACACTTCAAGAATATCAAAGAACGTGTCCATTGATGGCGAGCTTAAATCATTCTCTAATTGCGAGATATATCCCTTTGACAAATCTGTTCTCTCTGCTAACTCTTCTTGCGTTAAACCCTTTTGAATACGAAGGGCACGCAGTTGATGACCGATTTCCATTGTCTTCTCCTTTTAAACTAATTGTTTACTAACACAAAGAACATTATACAATAAGTTTAGTAATAGTCAACCAAACAAACTCCAAAAAAAGGACTTTTTTAAGAGCTTATTTTTCTGCATCGTTTAGGCATTTTTCGACTGTTTTTCTGGGTGGAAAATAAGCCGAAATTATCATATATGATAATTATCTTTTATGATAATTTTGCATCGTTTAAAAAATCAAAATTAACTTATAAGTTAATTTTGAGTAAACAAAAAGCAGGATTCGATATCGAATCCTGCTTTTTGGTATCTGCATAGATTTATTTGCATCGATTTATACGCAGTGGTTTATTGACTTTCTTTTCATCACTCGTGATTCAAGAAAGTCTAATAAACTTTGCGGGCGAAAGACTACGAAACAGAATGACTTCACACTGTGAAATCATTCTTAGTTTCTGTCTTTCTGCCATCCTGTGAAGTTGAACTCGACCTCACAGAAATGGCGTGCGTTTCCTGAAACATCCGCAGAACGTTGCACGTTCCTTCCGGTGTTCCAGTCCAACGTTCCATTTCTGAGCGTTCGGTCTCGTATCCTAGTGAGCAACCATCTCTTGTGCAATTTCCAACCCTGTCAAGTTTGATGGGTAGTATGTTGGCCAGTTGTCCATTTCTTCGAATAATTTTTCTTGGCTTTCATTGCCCATAAAGATGTGGAAGTGTTCTGCTTTCACTGGAGCGATGTTGTGGTCGCTGAATTGAACGTATTTAGGAGCACCTTCTACTGGGTTCACAGCTTCAAACAAGAAGCGGACGCCGCGGTTTCCTTTTTTGTATGTTAGAATTTTGTATCCTACATATTTGTATTCCGCTTTAGCCGTTGTTCCATCTTCTTTTTGGAACTCCATTGTTGTATCCGTAATATTGATATTTTTAATATCTGTTTTATATCCTGTTGTGTAGTATGCTTTGTACTCGTCTTTTGTCATCTTTTTGCCAATTTTTGCTTTGTAGTCAAAGACTGGATCAAGTGTTCCATCTACTAAGTAAGGATATACCGATTGCCATTCGCCAGCGTAATCAGAAAGTGTGCGGTCTTTTACAGCACTGTCTTCGAAGTAGCCTTTTGAAACTGTCTTCTCGTCTTCTGCGTGTTCTGGTTGGATGTCTTTTCCTGGTTGGTCTGTAGTCTTCTTCAACGCTTCAAGGTTTTCGCGCATTACAGAGATGTAGTCTTCACCTTTATCCATTTCCTCCTTTGTTAAAGATTCAATTGGATTTAAAACGGCTAACTCAACGCCTGCTTCTTCCGCTAATGTTTTCGCGATTTTTTCTGAAGCATTTTCTTCAAAGTAAATAATCTTAATGTCGTTTTCTTTCACGTATTTTGTTAATTCTGCTAAACGTGCAGCACTTGGCTCAGCTTCAGGAGAAATTCCAGTAATTCCCACTTGGTTTAAGCCGTAATCTAATGCTAAATAGTGGAATGCTGTATGTTGCGTTACAAAGTTCTTTTGTTTGGCATCTTTAAATGCATTTGTGTAGTCTTTATGCAACGCTGTTAATTTTTCGATGTAGGCTTTAGCATTTTTCTCGAAAGTTTCTTTACGATCAGGGAAAGCTTCTGCTAGCTGCTTCGTAATGTTTTGAACCATTTGAATCGCGCGTTCTGGTGATAACCATACGTGTGGATCGTATTCATGACTGTGACCTTCGCCAGCATGGTCATGGTCGTGTTCTTCCTCTTCACCGCCAGGAAGGAGTACCATATCTTTTGTTGCGCTGATGGCTTTGACTTTGCTATCAGATTCGATGGTCTTTAAGACTGCCGGAATCCAAGTTTCCATATACTCGCTATCATACACAAGCGCATCTGCCTCACTCATTTTTGCGATTTCTTTTGCAGAAGGCTCGTAGTCGTGCGGCTCTGTTCCAGCACCGATGATGAGCGATACGTCTCCTTCATCCCCTACAATATTTCTTGTAAAATCATAAATCGGAAAGAAAGTTGTTGAAATTTTTAGCTTTCCTGATTGTGTTTTGCTGTTTGAATTACTTGGCGCACATCCAACGGCAACCAGTACAAACATCAATAATAATCCAATAAAGGTTGTTTTTTTCATGATATATTCTGTCTCCATTTCTTAAATCGTAATTCTTACGTTTTACATTGTAGCACCTCACAAGATTCATTGCAAGGATTTTTTCTGTAAACATTTTGCTAACATTCTTTGACTTTGTTAGTATTTTGTTTACGTTTTTTCAACCCACAAAAAAAGCCTTATCCGCATCATCGCAAATAAGACTTCTCTTCTATTAGATTAATACTTTTGATAAGAACGATTGTGTACGCTCCATTTGCGGATTCTCGAGGACTTCTTTTGGATGGCCTTCTTCTACAATTACGCCACCGTCCATGAAGATTAAACGCGTTCCCACTTCACGGGCAAATCCCATTTCGTGCGTTACGACAACCATGGTCATGCCGCCTGCTGCGAGTTCCTTCATCACGTTTAGCACTTCCCCAACCATTTCTGGGTCCAAGGCTGACGTTGGTTCGTCGAATAGAAGCACATCTGGTTCCATCGCAAGTGAACGTGCAATCGCGATTCTTTGTTTTTGTCCCCCAGATAGTGAGTTTGGATAGACATCCGCTTTATCAGCTAAGCCCATTTTTTCTAGAAGCTCGTGTGCTTTTTGTTCTGCGACCGCCTTGTCGATTTTCTTCAATTGAATTGGTCCAATCGTGATATTTTCTAACACCGTTAAATGCGGGAATAGATTGAAGTGTTGGAATACCATGCCTAAGTGTTGACGCACGCTATCGAGGTCCACTCCTTTTTCATTGATGCATTGGTCTTTGAAAAATACCTTCCCGCTAGTGGGTTCTTCTAATAAATTCAGGCAACGTAAGAAAGTCGATTTCCCTGATCCAGAAGGACCGATAATCACGAGCACTTCTCCTTGTTCTATATGAGCGGAAATTCCGTTTAAGACTTGCTTGTCACCGTATTGTTTTTTAATCTCTTCTGTTCTAATCACTGGCTTGTAACTTCCTTTCTAATTTGTCCATAAAGAATGCAATCGTCGTTGTCATGACAAAGTATAAGAACGCCGTCATTAACAGTGGAATAAATACCGTAAAGGTTGCTCCACGAACCGTATCCGAGCTGTACATTAAATCGTGAATACCGATTAAAGAGACGATGGATGTTTCTTTGATTAATGTCGCAAATTCATTCCCGATGGCTGGTAAAATATTCTTCATCGCTTGTGGCAAGATAATTTGGCGCATGGCCATTCGCTTCGGCATCCCCATTGAACGAGCAGCTTCCATTTGCCCTTTATCCACCGATTGAATCCCACTACGGATAATTTCAGCGATATAGGCTGTCGTGTTCACGGACACGGCAATGACCCCTGAAACAAAGTCATTTAAATCAAGAACGGTCGCGAGTCCAAAATACACTAAGTACAATTGCACAAGAAGTGGCGTCCCACGAATAATGTCGATATAGACCTTCGCAGCTTTTGACAAAAACTTGTCCTGGCTAAGTCTTGCGAGTGCCATTAACGTTCCACATCCAACCCCGACAATTACAGAGAAGAATGACAGTAACACGGTTGTCGTTGCCCCTTCGAGAAACAGAGGCCAATATTTAATGATTAATTCCATTCTTTTTCCTTCTTTCTATTCTGACATTAAATTCGTATTGCGAATAATCGATTCTTTCAGTTTTCCTGAAGACTCTAACTGGTCGAGCACTTCTTGTACTTTTTGTACAAACACTTCATTGCCTTTTTGTGCCACTGCTGCAGTCCCAGCATCTTCACTTGGAATTTCTACCGAAGCAACCGTTAAATCCGAATTTGCCTTTACAAACTCATCCGCTGCAATATTATCCATAATCACCGCATCGAGTTTTCCTTGTTGCAAGGCTAAAATCAAGGTTGGATTTTTCGGTTGTGACGTAAGTGTTGCGCCTGTCAGTGTATCTTTTACAATTCCTTCTTGAGAGGTTCCTTTTTGCGCTCCGACATTTGCGCCATTGAAGCTATCTAGCGACGTGAACTTACCGGCATCTGTCTTCTTCACGACCGCTACCATATGTGAATCATAGTAAATATTCGTGAATGCTACTTCCTTACTACGCTCTTCGGTTGGCGTAATCCCTGCAAGAACGAGGTCTACTTTCCCGGACTTCATCGCCGCAATCAAGAAGTTAAATTCCATCTCTCGAATCTCTACTTCTACCCCCAGGGCTTCACCGATGGCATTAGCGATATCAATATCGATTCCGACAACAGAGTCTTTACCATCGTTAATATAATGCCATTCAAACGGCGGATAGTCCGCTGTCGTTCCGATGACGATTTTTTGCTTTTTGTAAATACGGTCTAATACCGCTGACCCTGTACTATTTTCTGTTGTTACTTGATTCGTGCACGAAGCTAAAAAGCCGACAAGCACGATGAGCATCGCTATAATTTTCTTCATTTGAAACCTCCTTATAAAATAAAAACGCCTCTTATGCAAATAGCATAAGAGACGATGTCTGTCGTGGTACCACTCTATTTTGACGGGGAATTGCTTCCCGATCCTTTTCCTTGTTAACGCAGATTTCTGCGAAGATGGCTACTCGATTTCCCCATCTTTTCTACAAAGTGCGCTTCCAGAATTTCTTATCCAATGAGCTTCCACTCTACCTCATCTCGCTTGCGACTCCAAAATTCTGTACTCTCTTTGTCAATGAATTTATGTTCTTAAGTTGTTTTGTATTTTAGACCCATTCTTTTCGCTTGTCAACTAGTGAGTGTAAATTTGCATAAAAAAAGATAAACCCTACGGATTCATCTTTTCCATTTTGTCTTGAAGATACCAACCAACTGCCCATCCTACAACAAGAAGGTAGTTTTCAATGGCTCCAACGAGATTTACTGAAGAAGCCTGAGCTAAATACGTTAACAAATGATTGGTTCCAATGCCAATTCCTCCAACCATCAGTGCTGCCAATACCACTCGCAAATAAAACCAATCATACTTCACATTTACAGCAATCAAAATCATAAGGACGGCTAGATTCCAAAATCCGATTTCCCTTTGCCAACCGACTGCAACTCCGTATCCCGAGTGTGAACCCATCACCTCTGGAAAGAAAATTTGGAAAATCATTGCTCCTGTCATCGCAATGATTAATACGATAAACATCACTTTTAAAAATTTATTCATTCTTCTTCACCTCGCTGTTTGTTATTCTCATTCAAAACTCAAAACAAAAGAGCTCCCGGTTTCCCCTGGAGCTCCTAATTCTTATTTGCTTAAACCTTCGATAATTTTATCTAGGTTCCATTTCATCATGCTGTAGTAGCTGTCTCCATCTTTTCCTGCTTCTGCAATAGAGTCAGTGAAGATTGTTGAGAAGATTGGTAGACCAGTTTCTTGAGAAACAGTCTTCATTGGACGTTCATCCACACTACTTTCTACGAATAATGATGGAACTTTTGATTCACGTAATTGACGAACCAATTTTGTGATTTGTTCTGGAGTTCCTTCTTCTTCTGTGTTGATTTCCCAAATGTACGCTGATTTAATATCGTACGCTTTAGAGAAGTACTTGAAGCAGCCTTCACTTGTTACGATTAAACGTTTTTCTTCAGGAATTTTCGCGATACGTTGTTTAGCATCTTTATCTAACGCTTCAAGTTTTTCAACATAAGCTGCTAGATTCTTTTCGTATGTTTCTTTGTTCTTTGGATCTTTTGCGATTAATTGTTTCGCGATGTTCTTTGCATAAATAACTCCGTTTTCGATGTTCAACCATGCATGAGGGTCTTCTTTTCCAGCTTCGTTTTGGCCTTCTAAGTAAATCACTTCAACGCCATCACTCACTGCAAAGTAGTCTTTATTGGCTTCTTTCTTGGCATTATTCACCATCTTCGTGAACCAAGCATTCCCACCGTTTTCTAAGTTGATTCCATTATAGAAAATCAAGTCTGCTTTTTGAACTTTTTGAACATCTTCTGGTAATGGTTCATACTCGTGTGGGTCTTGTCCTACTGGAACAATACTATGTAAGTTCACTAAATCACCGGCGATATTTTTTGTCATATCATAAATAATAGAGTTGGTTGTCACCACATTGATTTTTTCAGTATCTGCCTTTGAACTATTATCTTTACTTGTAGCGCATCCTGCAATTCCTAATACAACAAGAGCCGCCACTAAAAGTTTCTTCATGCTATTCATGAGATTTCCTTCTTTCTCTTTGTTTTGGTGAAACGATAAAACTTACGACAAAAAGTGCTGCTGCTGTTAATACGATGGTTGATCCAATAGCGATGTTAAACGTATATCCAATATACAATCCTAACACTGATGACAATGAGCCAAACGTTGCGGCTAAAATCAGCATTGTTTTCAGACGATTTGAATATAAATACGCTGTTGCTGCAGGGGTGATTAATAGTGCCACAATCATAACTGTCCCTACACTTTGCATCGCGGTAATCGATACAAGCGCCAAGAGGAACATCAATAAGTAGTGGTAAAATTGTACGTTCATCCCTGAAGATTGAGCAAAGACTGGATCAAAACTCGTTACTTGTAATTCTTTAAAATACGCTAAAATAACGACGACTACAATCACGCTCACCACCAATGTAATGAGTAAATCAATATCTTGTACGGCTAAAATATTCCCGAATAAAATATGGAATAAGTCTGTTGAACTCTTCGCCACACTAATCAAAATAACTCCCAATGCCAAAAACGAACTAAAGGTAATCCCGATAGCAGTATCGCCTTTGATAGTACTATTTTGATTCACAAATGCAATAAGGAACGATGCTAATAACCCGAACACGAGGGCTCCAATAAAGAAGTTAATGCCTAAAATAAACGACAACGCTACACCCGGTAATACCGCGTGAGAGATAGCGTCCCCCATTAATGACATCCCTCTTAGAATGATGAAGCATCCTAAAATTCCGGCAACCGCACCAATCACGACTGCTGAAACAAGCGCATTTTGTAGGAAATGGAATTCCATTAACCCTTCAATGAAATTATGCATGTTGCTCACCTCCTTGTGGAATATAAACACTTCCGCCGTATACATCATCTAAGTACTTCTTAATGAATACGTCTTCTGTTTTTCCAGAGGCTACAATCGCGTGTTTGACAAGAATCACATGGTCAAAGTATTCTTTCACCTTCGATAAGTCATGGTTGACCATTAAAATAGTCTTCCCTTCCTCTTTCCATTTACGGAGAATTGTCATAATGACTTTCTCACTAAGCATATCAATCCCTACAAATGGTTCATCAAGGAAAATATATTGTGCTTCTTGAACCATGCAACGTGCTAATAGTACACGTTGGAATTGACCACCAGAAAGAGCGCCGATTTGGCGAGATGCTAAATCAGTTAATCCAACTTCTTCAATGGCTGCATCGACTTTTTCCCAATCTTCTTTCGTCAAACGTTGCAATGGTTTCTTTTTAACAGTTCTTCCTAAAGCAACGCACTCACGAATGGTGATTGGAAATGTAAAGTCAATGTGGCTTTTTTGTTCGACATAGGCGATTTTCTGTAATACTTTTTTTGTGGGTTCTCCATCAATCAGAATTTCTCCTGATGATTGAATAAGTCCTAATATTGCTTTTAATAATGTTGATTTACCTGCACCATTGGGCCCAATAATCCCAGTAATGGTTGGTCCTTCAATGGTTGCATTACAATCTTTTAAAACATGTGGTTGCATCGCATACGATACTCCAACATTTTTAATCGTAATCAATGAATTCATCCTTTCTAATTATGTAGATTCTACAATTTTTAGGTTACCCTAAAAAACGTCATTAGTCAAGTACTTTTTTAGGTTTCCCAAAAATTTTCAGAAAAAATTTTGAAAGCTAGATATTAACATATTTGTTAATTAACATATATGTTAATTTTCACTCCTTTTGAAGACAAAAAAAGACGCCTTCCATTTCACGGAAGGCGCCTCATCTTTATATTTATTTTGTTAATAATGCTGCAGCTGCTTCATCACAAATAACTGTCACTTTTGGATGCTTTTGTAGGATACTTGCTGGAACTTCCTCTGTGATTGGTCCTTCCACTAATCCTTTAATCGCATGGATTTTCTTAGGTCCGAATGCAATTAACACGATTTCTTTAGCATCCATAATCGATTGTAATCCCATTGAATAAGCGTAGCGTGGCACATCTTCTTCTTTTTCGAAAAAGCGTTTGTTCGCTTCAATGGTTGATTCTGTTAAATGAACCTTATGTGTGCGTTGTGTGAACGGTGTACCTGGTTCGTTGAATCCGATATGCGCGTTACTTCCAATTCCTAATAATTGTAGGTCAACCGGATTTTCTTGAAGAATGCGTTCATAGCGAACAACTTCTGCATCGACATCTTCGGCCAATCCGTCTGGTAAATAGCTATGTTTAAATGGTTTTGCATCGAATAATTGCTCTTTCATGAAATAATGATAGCTATGTTCATCCGTTGGTGCCAATCCAACATATTCATCTAAGTTCACTGAGATACGATCTGAAAAATCTAAATCGCTATTTCTAAGTAATTCATATAATCCAATTGGACTTGAGCCTGTCGCTAGTCCAAACACTTTTGCCCCTTCGCCATGTGCGCGTTTAAAAATCTCAAAAGCGGCTAATGCGCCTTCTTCTTGAGTTTTTACAACAATAACTTCCATTAACAATACCTCCCTGAATTCCCTTTCAAAAAAGGGTACTAAAAACATGAACAGCTGCTTAACTATATTATAACAAAAATTCAGAGGTCTTTAAATAGCTAAATTCATTTTAGTTCATAAAATCTTCGTCGTACATCACCCATTGTTCGTAATGCTTCGCCTCGAATGCCTGTGTTGGTCGTGCAGCCTCGATTACAAGTGGAGACGCATTTTCAACGCTCACTTCTTCTAGTGGAACCCACACAATTCCCTTCGAATCGTTCTTCTCTTTGCTCGTCACGAAGTCCTCTACCGTTTGAGCGTTCTTTTCTTCAATATCGATGGTAAACAACACGAACTCATGATGAACGCGCGCAATTTCTGGAATAGTCACAAATACATCGCGAATCGTATTTTGGTGAATGGCAGACACTTGAAATCCAGTCTCCTCTAACATTTCTCGTCGCAATGTTTCTACCAGACTCTCGCCTTCTTCCGGCGTTCCTCCCGGCAAATCAAATCTCCCGCGGTATGGTCCACGCGTCTTGCGTATGCAAAGGATGCGTCCCTCGCGAACACAAACACCGTACACGCCAAAATGGTTCATTTCTTTCATTGTCTTCCTCCACGAAAATAGAGGTGGCACGCCACCTCTATATCTTTTTTCTGAAGCCGTTAATGTGACTTCCTTTGTTGGGATTCTACTCCATGTTTTACGGCTAATCGGATGATCCAGTAGAACAAATATAGAGCAACTCCCATCAGTGCAAACGTCCCCAGAAACATTGGTAATACTGAGTCCATAAAGACCACCTCCAATGAAATTGAAAACTATTAACCGACTATTGTTACCTTCATTATAGCACTCCTAATTTGAAATTCAATAGATGGTTTGCTTGGAATAACAAAAAAGCCATCCCTACCAGTTGCCTGATAGGAATAGCCTTTTAAACTTTATTTCCAGAAATCATCGTAGATAGTAATTGGTAAGTGACGTTTATGTTCTGTCTTTCGATACCAATTTTCAATTGTCTCTGCTGCCTTTTCGTTGATGTCTTTTCCTTCGAGATAATCATCAATCTCTTCGTAAGTAACCCCTAGCGCTACTTCGTCTGGAAGTGATGGACGATCCTCTTCTAAGTCTGCCGTTGGAACTTTCAAGTATAAATGCTCAGGAGCACCTAGCACTTGTAACATCGCACGGCCTTGACGTTTATTCAGGCGCCATAATGGAGTGATATCCGCAGCCCCGTCCCCAAATTTCGTATAGAAACCTGTTACCGATTCTGCCGCATGGTCTGTCCCGATAACGGCACAACCCGTTTGGCCTGCGATGGCATATTGAGCCACCATACGTTCACGCGCTTTGATATTTCCTTTATTGAAGTCCGAAATTTCCATTCCTAAGGCTTCAATACTGCGTTCAGACGCATCTACCGCATCCTTCACATTCACGCGAAGAACATCCGTTGCCTTCATAAAGGCAATCGCGTCCATGGCATCTTGTTCATCTGCTTGCACGCCATAAGGAAGGCGCACGGCATAGAAACGATACACTTTTTGGTCTTGTTCTTCGTTCAATTCATCAATCGCCATTTGTGCGAGTTTCCCAGCAAGCGTTGAATCTTGTCCGCCGCTAATCCCAAGGACATACCCATTCAAGAAGGGATGCTTTACAAGATACGCCTTTAAGAAATCTACGGTTTTTCGGATCTCTTCTTCAGGATTAATCACTGGTTTCACACGAAGCGTTTCGATAATTTTTTGTTGTAATGGTCTCATAACGTTCCCCTTACTTTGCGTTTTCCTTAGCCAACTGTTCTGATTTAAGACGCACTTCTTCTCTGATTTCCGCGATACTTGCCAATTTTTGGTCGTATGTCTTTTGAGAGAGGTCGACTGGATATTGCTCTGGGTTCAAGATACGTTTGTATTCTTCCCATAGCGCTTCGATTTGCTCGTTTTTGTATGCTTTAATCTCTTGAAGTTTTGGCAATTCATACACTAATTTTCCGTTATTGAAAATCGGTTGTAAAATTGGACGCGCAGTAAAGTCTGTCACTGTTTTATTGATATAAGTGTAGACTGGATGGAACATAAAGAGTTCATCTAATTGATCTGGACGTTCATCCCATAATGCAATGTAGTCCCCTTCAGACTTGCCATCTGAGTTACGTGTAATACGCCATACTTGTTTCTTACCAGGTGTTGATACTTTTTCCGCATTGTTTGAAATCTTCATTGTATCCACCATTACGCCGTTTTCGTCTTCGATACTTACAAGTTTATACACACAGCCAAGCGCTGGTTGGTCATATGCTGTAATTAAACGAGTACCGATTCCCCAAACGTCGATTTTGGCACCTTGCATCTTCAAGTTGAGGATTGTTTTTTCATCAAGGTCACTTGACGCGTAAATTTTAGCTTTTGTAAATCCAGCTTCGTCTAATTGTTGACGAACTTTTTTCGACATATAAGCCATGTCACCACTGTCGATACGAACGCCTAAGAAATTAATCTTGTCGCCGAATTCTTTAGCTACACGAATAGCATTTGGAACACCAGATTTCAAGATATCATACGTATCCACTAAGAACACGCAGTCACGGTGACTCTCAGCATAGGCTTTAAACGCTTTGTAGTCATCACGGTACGCTTGTACTAATGCGTGGGCATGTGTCCCAGAAACTGGAATGCCAAACATCTTGCCGGCACGAACGTTACTTGTCGCATCACATCCACCGATGTACGCTGCACGTGTTCCCCAAATTGCCGCATCTAATTCTTGAGCGCGACGAGTTCCGAATTCTAATACTGGATCGTCTCCTGAAACCATACGTACACGGCTCGCTTTGGTTGCGATAAGTGTTTGGAAGTTGACGATATTTAATAAGGCTGTTTCAATTAATTGGCATTCCGCAAGCGTTCCTTCTACTTGCACAAGAGGTTCGTTCGCGAAAACGAGTTCTCCTTCTACTGCTGAGCGGATGCTTCCTTTGAATTCGAAGTTTTCTAAGTATGTTAAGAATTCTTCTGGATAATGTCCAAGTCCACGTAAATAGTCAATATCCGTTTTTGAGAAACGTAATTGTTCAATGTAACGGACGATGCGTTCTAGTCCAGCAAAAATCGCATATCCATTTTCAAATGGTAATTTTCTGAAATACGCTTCGAAAATTGCTTTTTTCTCATAAACGCCTGTTTCCCAGTAGGTTTTCATCATATTAATTTGATATAGGTCTGTATGTAGCGTTAAACTATCATCATTGTAAATTGAGTTCATCTATCGATACCCCTTTTTTATTGTAGTTACCACTTTATTTTACAACAGTTCTTGGGTAATGTACATGATTGGCGACTTGAGGGCTGTGAAAATGCAAAAAAGGACAAGCCTTTTCAGCTTGCCCTATAAACGATTCGTCTATTAAACGTCTAAGAACCCTTCGTGCGGAGTCATGTTAAAGTATTCCGCAATTTCTTGTAATTGCACATCTGTAATTTCTTGTAGGATTTTTCCGCCTTGAGCGCCTACTTGAGAATAAATCATCGCTGCTTTCTCAATCACTTCGATTAAACCATATGTTTCATCCAAAGTATCGCCTGATGCAAATAATCCATGATGTGGCCAAATCACAGCTCTAAATTCAGCCATTTTCGCAGCTGTTGCTTCCCCAATGGTGTTTGTTCCAGGAGTCATATAAGGAATCACACCAATCCCTTCTGGGAAGACCACAATCGATTCAGCTTGCATTTTCCAAAGAAGTCTTGATAAATGACGTTCGTCTAATGGTTGTGTGAAGCTTAACGCGATTAAGTTTGTTGGGTGACAATGGAAGACCACTTTATGATTTGGATTCACTTTGAGTCGTTCGATGTGGCTCATTAAGTGGCTCGCGAATTCTGAGGTTGGTTTTCCACCATCTTCGAATCCCCATAGCAATTCTGCTTTTTGTCCGTCTTCTGAAATACGAACTAAGCCTAAATCAAGAAGCGGTTGGTTTGTAACGTTTCTGAAGTAACGGCCCGTACCGGTTACTAAGTAATAGTAGCCCGCAAGTGTGGAAGCGTCGAACCCTAAGTCGAGGACACGTTTCACTTCCTTCACATCTTCATATGCTTCTACTTCACTCGCTTCTAAACGTACGGATACGTTCCCGCCATTACGTTCATCCCAGTAACGTAAGTACGATTCTTTTGTTAGCTCACATAATTTTTTTACCGCTGGTGATTCAATAAATTTTGTCATTTTTCAGTTCTCCCTTAATTTCTTTGTGATAAAACTTGATCTTTTGTTAGTTTGACTTCATTATACCATGCAAGTCCGACTGGAACATCATTTATTTTTTACCGTTTAGACAAACCAAAAACCGGTAACACTATATAAGCATTACCGGCCTTTTCATTTAATTTATTGAAATTTCACTTTATTCGCTTCGTGAGCGGGTTTCATATCGATTTGAAGGAGGTTTGCGATATTTGTTTGGTCAATTGTCGCATTGCCATTGTCGTCTACTTTAATCGCGATGACATGTTGGTTACGATCCAAATAGTCCATTCCTTCTAAATCCACATTCCTATCTGCTTTAAAATCTAACGCCGCTAGTCGATACACAAAGCGAATATCCATTGCTTTTGCAAAATCTGATTGCGCAACTTTTTCATGTTCTTCGACTAATCCTAGGAAGAACTTCTGCGTATCCGTGTGATACGAAGCTTTCACTTCATACTGATACGTGTCGACTGATGGAGCTTTGAATTTCAAGTACACCATATCGCCTTCAACTTTTGTATCCTCTAATGTATAGGCTCCCGCTTTCCCTAGGGCATTCGTATTCACCTTAAAGAACATTGGCGCATACACTTTAATAGGATAGTTGACCCCTTCATATTCAAAAGTTGTGTCATTTGAGAAACTAGAATCTCTTTTAGTCAGTAATGGAACCAAGTATTCATTCCACATTTTGTCAAAAAACTCTTCTTGGTTTGTTGCCCCTGCTGCTTTAACCAGTACGTCAAAGTTTTCTTGGTTTACAAATACCGCATCCACAATTTCTAATGCTTTTTGCACTTTTGTATCTGTAATCTCTTTTTTCTTTTCAGCTAAAGCTTCTTGCGCTTTTACCACGCCATCAAGCGTTGTTGTAAAGGATTTTCCGCTGTTCGTTTCCACATATGTTTTCTCATGCGAGACTGGCCCTACTTTGGCATTCCAGTCGAAACTTGCGGCTGGCCCTGTCACATCTTCTTTATGATAAGCCGCTGCTTGCGTCGTTTCCTTTGCTGAGTCTGATGTTGATGTAGACTGAGAACATCCCGCTACTACTAGTGATAGAACGGCCACACTCCCTGCTAAAAATCGTTTCGTTTCTTTTTTCATAAAGGACTCCTCTCAACTCTTATAAAGAATATTTTCACGATAACTTGGAATCATTATACCATAATCCTTTGACCTTCAAAACAATTTTCCGAAAATCCTAATGATAGCAAGGAAAAAAGCACCCTCACCATCGTGAGAGTGCTTGCTTCATTGATTATTGTAATTTTTCTAAGTCGGCTTGTAAGGCAGCTACTTTTTCTTTTGCAGCTTCTTCACTATTTGCTTTTGCACCAATGTAGAACTTAATTTTTGGTTCTGTACCACTTGGGCGAACTGCAATCCAAGATCCATCTTCTAAAATATATTTCAATACATTTGAAGTTGGAAGTCCGATTTCAGAAACGACACCGTTCGCATCTTTTTGCTCATTCACCGCGAAGTCTTGCGCTAGAGCTACTTTCAATCCTCCAAAGCTTGTTGGAACTGAAGAACGTAAGCCATCTAACAATGCTTTAATCTTTTGTGGACCTTCTAAACCAGCTACTGTAACAGAAATTGTTTTCTCTAAGAAGTACCCGTGTTTTGCGTATAACGCTTGAAGACCGTCATATAAAGTTTTGCCTTCGTTCTTGAAGCGTGCTGCTACTTCTGTGAGTAATAACACTGCTTGTACGGCATCTTTATCACGGACGAATGATTTCACAAGGTAGCCATAACTTTCTTCGAAACCGAACATGAACGTATGCTCTCCTGTTTCTTCGTCATGTTGGATTTGTTCTGCGATGAATTTGAATCCTGTTAATACATTCATCATTTCAGCGCCATAACTCTTAGCAACTGCTGTTGGAAGTTCGCTACTTACGATTGATTTCACGACAAGCGCATTACTTGGAAGAGTTCCTGCTTGTTGGTGAGCGTATAATAAGTAATCAACTAAGATAGCCGCGATTTGGTTTCCTGTAATCACTTGGTAGCTTCCATCTGGCAAGCGTACGGCTGCACCCATACGGTCTGCATCCGGGTCAGTCGCTAATAATACATCAGCACCCACTTTTTTCCCTAATTCTACTGCATATTCAAATGCGCCCGCTTCTTCAGGGTTTGGAGATTTAACTGTTGAGAAATCTCCATCTGGCTTTGCTTGTTCTTCAACAACGTGCAAGCCTTTGAAGTTTGCTTGTTCTAATGCTTTTTCAACAAGCATTAAACCTGTACCGTGTAATGGTGTATAAACCACTGATAATCCTTCCACATCGCTAAGAAGTTTTGGATTCACAGAGACAGTTTTGATTTCTTTCAAGTACGCATCATCGACGTCTTTTCCGATAATCGTTACAAGTCCTGATGCTTCTAAAGCTTCATCATCTAACACTTTAAGTTCAAGCGGATTAGCCACTTGGCGCACATATGCTGTTAAAGCATCCGCATCTTTTGGAGGCATTTGACCGCCGTCTTCACCGTATACTTTATATCCGTTGTAAGCTGCTGGGTTATGACTAGCTGTAATCATAATTCCGGCAAATGTATGCAAGTGACGTACTGCAAATGATAATTCTGGTGTTGGACGTAAGCTTTCAAATACATACGAAGCAATCCCATGAGTTGCTAAAGTACGTGCAGACTCCATTGCGAATTCTGGTGAAAAATGACGTGAGTCGTAAGCAATCGCTACCCCACGTTTTTTCGCTTCTTCCCCGTAACTTTCAATTAAGCGTGATAATCCTTCTGTTGCCTGACGCACTGTGTAAGTGTTCATTCGATTAATCCCAGGTCCCACAATTCCACGCATTCCCGCAGTACCAAACTCTAATGGTGTATAGAAGGCTTCCTCTTTTTGTGTGTCATCCATTGATTGTAATTGCACTTTTAATCCTTCTTCAAGTGCCTCAAAAGATTCCCATAATTTTGCTGTTTCTTTCCAACTCATTTGCATTCGTCTCCTTCTACTGAGTAATCATTTCTTACGTTCTTTTATTATCCCTGATTTTCCGAATAGTTTCAACTTCTTTGTGAACTAAAAATCAAGATTTTGAACTTCGAAGCCGTATTCCTGAATATGTGTTTTCAGCATATGCAAGAATCGCCCTGCTTCTTTGGATAATTTGCGTTGATCGTGTTGCAGGATTCCGAGTTCCATTGTATCTTCTACGTCCAGCGGCACCGCAACAATCTTATCATCATTTAGCTTACTACTAATAATCCCTGAACTGATGGTGTATCCATTTAGACCAATCATTAGGTTAAAGATGGTCGCACGGTCACTAACTTTAATACTCTTCTTATGCTCCATCGTGCTGAGGATTTCCTCTGAGAAGTAGAATGAGTTTTCTTCCCCTTGCTCATATGACAAATAAGGGTAATCTTCTAGTTCTTCTAGAGTAATGCTCTCTTTTTCTGCAAGTGGATTTTGTGTGCTTAAGAACACGTGTGGTTTCGCTGTAAAGAGTGGCGTGAATACTAAGTTCTTTTCTTTGAATAATTTTTCCATGACTTTGCGGTTGAAATCATTCAAATACAAGACACCAATCTCACTCTTATAGTTCGTGATGTCTTCTAAAATGTTTTGTGTTTCTGTTTCACGAAGCGTGAATTGATATTCGTCTCCTGCTTCCTTTTGAATAAAATCAACGAAGGCATGCACCACAAACGCATAGTGTTGCGCGGATACGGAGAATGTCCGTTTCCGTTTTGTTTGTCGTTTATATTTCTCTTCCATCAAATTGACTTGGTCTAACACTTGGCGAGCATAGACAAGAAACTCACGCCCTTCTCCCGTCAATGTAATTCCGGTATTCCCCCGTTGAAAGAGGGTAATATCCATTTCTAATTCCAACTCACGAATGGCCTTTGATAAACTTGGTTGGCTGACATATAAGTCTTTTGCGGCTTCATTCATGGAGCCTTTTTCAACGATCTTCTCAAAATAAATTAATTGTTGAATTCTCATCCGACCACTCCCTTCTATTACGCTTATTGTACCATCTTCTAGCGAAAATAAAAATAAACTCCTCCATGCAAATGCATGAAGGAGTCGATAGGAATTACATTGATTACTCTTGGAATTTGAATACTACTGAAGAATCGTATAATTTTAATACATTTTCAAATAAAATTTTGCTTGCAATCGCTGCTGCAATTGGAACAACGAACCATAAAATAGCTGCTAAGGCAACATTCAATCCAGCATCGATAGAAGCTAACGGTCCTACCAATCCTACGATACCGAACCCTGCAGATTGTGGAGTACCACTTACTGAGAATAGCGCTACTGGAATCGCTGAAAGAATCGCTGTTGATAAACATGGAATCAAGATTACTGGATATTTGAATAAGTTAGGCATCATTAATTTCATTGCCCCTAGAGCGATGGCTAATGTTACCCCTGATTTATTGACTTTCCATGAGTGAACCACTAATGCTACGGCTGTTGCAGCAACCCCCATAGCAGCGGCCCCGGCAGATACACCGTTTAATTGAATTGCTAAACCAATCGCTACAGTTGAGATTGGCGAAATGATTAATGTTGCGAATGAGCAGCAGATTAAGATTGACATCAAGATTGGTTGTAATGTTGTGAACTCGTTGATGACTTGACCAATGGCTGCTGTAATCATTTTAACGTATGGTAATAGTAATAATCCGATAAATGCAGATCCCACCCCAACGACGATTGGCATTGCAACAACGGCAGTTGAACCAAATTTATCTTTGATCAGCATTAACATTCCCACAGCGATACCAGCAGTGACCATTGTATTAATCAAGTCCCCTGTTCCAGCACCGACATATTTTTGAAGTTCTGCATTATACGTCACTACCCCACTGGCTACGAAGCAGGCCCCTGCAACAACCATCATCGGCATTGGTTTAAATCCGAATTGTAATGCAATTAAGCCCCCGATAATAAGTGGAGTTGCTAATTGGAAAATAACCGCGATTTGCGTAATGGTTACTGCGATTGGATATTGACTAAAATGTTTTAAAATTGCTGAAAGAACGGCATTTGGAATCAGTCCGACAATAACCCCTAAGGCTGTCCCTGCTAAGATTTTATTGATAAAAACTGAAGCCGTCATTTTTTGTTTTGCTTGTGCTTCCATAGTTTTGTCCCCCTCTAATCTGAGCTATTTAGCTCCAAGAATTTGTTCTTTACAATGAACCAATGCTGTTAAAAACTCACAATATGGTGTTGGAACGCCATATTTTTGTCCTTTACGCACTACCGCTCCGTTGATGTAGTCGATTTCTGTTAAACGATTATTTTCATTTAAGTCTTGATACATCGATGGGTGATGAAGCCCAATTGTTTCACGATTATAACAATTTGTTTCGATGAAATCTACAATTTCTGAAACATTTAACAGAATGTTTTCATTTTTTGCAACTTCTGAAAATTCTTTCACAATATTTTCAACAATCATATGAGCAGGCGTCGTAGAGCCAAATTCATACATGTTGCTCATCAAGATAGTGCACAGTCCGTTCATGGTTCCATTCACACATGCTTTCTTATAAATGGCGAATAGAATATTCTCAGAGTAAGACGCATTTAATCCCCCGCTGTTCAACACCTCAACAATTTCTTTGGCATTGGCTTGTGCCTCTGGTGTATCTACCAAGTTCTTCAAGGCTACCGTTCCGCTACCGAAGAGTTTCACGCGACCAGGGCCTTCCATTCCAGCCGTCCACATCGTGTTCCCAATAAAGATATCTTCTTTTGGAACAAACTGTTCAATCACTTCTTCGTGTCCAATACCATTGAGTAAGCATAGCACTCTTGTTTCATCATGAATGACTGGTTTCAAGTCTGTTAGCATACCTTCTAATTGCATTGCTTTTGTAAATAAAATAATTAGGTCACTCGTCATCTCTTCAGTGACTTCACTTTGAAGTACCGCTGGCAACTTCACCACAACTTCTTCCCCGTTAAAGTTAGCCTTGAGTCCGTCTTTTTGGATGGCTTCCACATGATCTTTCCAACCATCTACCAAAAGTACTTCATGCCCCGCTTGATGGAGCATTAGTCCAAAGCGACTTCCCATAGCACCGGCACCTGCGATTGTAATTTTCATCTTAATTCCTCCTTTATGTTTTAAAAAGCTTATTGTTTCCATCTTTATTCTTTGTTACAATTATTGTGTAACAATTCACTTAAAAGAATAGGAGATGCCCAATGGATATTAAACACCTTCACTACTTTATAAGTATCGTTGACCATGGCGGATATTCGAATGCCGCTCGTAGTTTATTCATTACGCAACCAACCCTTTCGCAAACCATTAAAAAATTAGAATCCGAATTACATACTCCGCTTTTTATTCAGCAAACTAACAATAGTATTCGACTGACTGAAGCTGGACAGCTCTTGTACGATAATGGTAAGAAAATCATTTCTCTAATGGAAGGGACTGTGGCTCAAATTCATGAGCTCAATCAACCTCAAAAAGAAACAATTCGAATTGGGCTACCGACACTTTTTGCGATCAAATTAATGCCTGAGTTCTCGCGTTTTATGATGTCGCATCCTTCGATTCACTTAACGATGGTGCAAGGTGGATCGCGTGAGCTTCAAACTGCACTAGTGAATGAAGAAATCGACCTTGGTGTTCTCTCTTTTCCAAAGATTGAATCCGATATTGTGATTGAACCGTTCCAACAACATTTCGCTGGTTATCAAGCGAGTCTTGTCGTGCCTAAAGGTCATCCCCTAGCTTCGAGAGACGCTGTCACCTTTGAAGATTTGAAGGAGGAACGTTTTAGCACCTTATCCGAACACTTTATGCTTGGGAAATTATTACACCAACGCTCTAGACATTTTGGCTTTGAACCGAATATCGTTTACGTAGACGACAACTGGGAAGTACTACTCGCCAGTCTTGCCACCTTTAACTCCGTTTGCATCATGGCACTGGAATATAAAGAATTTTATTCAGATGATGAACTCGTATGGATTCCCCTCATCGATAAAAATGGATTCTTCCCAATCGGCGTTGCCTATCGTCCAAACGAAACATATTCGCAAAACATCTTAGAACTCATTGAATTATTACGAACTTTATAAGGATTCTTCTGTTTTTATTGTACCCTCCTTGTGAAAATATTACCAATTGATTTTTCTTATAGATGTATTAATTTTTCTTATAACAAAACAAAAAAAGGAATGAACTTCTTTCAAAGTTCATTCCTTTTACTGTTTAATCTATTAAATTAGATAGCCCAGTCTCCGTTACGGAAGATTGGAACAACAGTACCGTCTTCACGGATACCATCCACGTTCATTTCTGGTCCACCGATCATGAAGTCCACGTGAACATCAGCACGGTTTAATCCAGCTTCTCTTAATTCTTCTTCAGTTTCGAAGTTTTCTCCACCTTTAACACTTGTTGCATAAGCAGAACCGATTGCTAAGTGGTTTGATGCATTTTCATCAAATAATGTGTTGAAGAATGTAATGCCTGATTGTGAGATTGGTGATGGGTCGCTTACTAACGCAACTTCACCTAATCCACGAGCACCATTGTTTTCGAATACTAAGTCTTTCATTACTTGGTCGCCTTTTTCAGCAGATACTTCTGTGATTTGACCGTCTTTGAAAGTCACTTTGATGCCTTCGATAATGTTTCCGTTGTAGCTTAATGGTTTTGTACTTGATACATATCCGTCAGCTACGCGGAAGTCAGGAGCTGAGAAGACTTCTTCTGTTGGCATGTTTGCGATGAAGTGTTCTCCTTGAGCGTTCAAGCTTCCAGCACTTTCCCAAACATGGTTTTTAGGCATTCCTAGGGTTAAGTCAGTTCCTGGTGCAGTGTAGTGTAATTTCACGAATTGTTCTTTGTTTAAGATAGAAGCTTTCGCATCTAATTTTTCTTCGTGTTCTTTCCATGCTGCCACTGGATCATCAGCATAAACACGGCAAGTTTTGAAGATTTGATCCCATAATAAATCTACTGCTTCTTCTTCAGTTGCAGCATTAGGGAATACTTTCTTCGCCCATTCTTTACCAGCAGCCGCTGCTACAGTCCAGCTCACTTTGTTGGCTTGTGTTGCTGTACGCAATGGTTTTAATGCAAGGCTTAATGCTTTTGTTGATTTTTGTAGACGTTCTGCTGACACACCAGCGAATGCATCTGGATCTGCTGAACGAACGTTTAAGCGGCTTGCTTTCTTCTCTAATAAGTAGTTCATTTCTGCTACACGGTATTCTGGAACGTTTGTGATACGGTCTTCAGCAGCGTGTAATAAGCGTTCACGGCCTACAAAATCGTCAGCCCATGATACGATTACTTCGCTTGCTCCGTGTGCGTAAGCTTCTTTTACTAATAAACGAGCTAAAGGTGCTTGGTCTACGTCAATCACAATATTCACTGTGTGACCTGGTTGCACGTTAATCCCTGTTGAGATTAATAATTTAGCGTATTTTTCTAAGTTTTTGTCGAAATCTTTTAATACCATATTGACACTCCTTTTAATATAACTACTTTCATCCTATCATATTTCTAGTCGAAATTCTTATAAAACACTTCATCTAAGTACAGTCCATGAGCAGGCGCTGTTGGTCCTGCCGCATTGCGATCCATGGCTTCTAGAATTTGCTTCATCTCTTCCACTTCGCGTAAGCCATCTCCAATTTGAAGCGCCGTTCCTACAAGAATTCGAACCATATTATAAAGGAACCCTTTCCCTTCAAACGTGAAAATCAATTCATCGCCGTAACGAGCGACTTCTGCTTTTGTGACCACTCGTACCTTAGATTCTTTATCGCTTTTTGTCGAACAAAAACTCGTGAAGTCGTGCTCTCCAATCACCGCTTCAAACGCCTTATTGATGCGTTCGACATCCGTCTTGAATGGGTGATGCAGCTCATATTGGCGCAAGAACGGGCTCTGTATCGCAGCTGTCGTTACTTTATAAATATATCGTTTCCCAGTCACACTATAGCGCGCATGGAAATCCTCCGACACTGCCTCTGCTGAAACAATCCGAATCGACGTTGGTAATAAACTATTCATCGCACGAATGAGAGACGCTGCTTCGATGGCTTTTGGATAGTCGATATGAACCACTTGACCGTTGGCATGAACACCAGAGTCTGTCCGGCCAGACCCACTGACAGGAATGTATTGACCCTTTGACATCTTCTTTAGCGCTTTATTCAGTTCTGCTTGAATGCTATTGCCATTCTCTTGCACTTGAAATCCAACATAGGGCGTACCATCATATTGAATGACGAGTTTATATCGCTGCATCCTTTTCCCTTCTTTCAAAAAAGAGCTTGACAAGTCAAGCTCCTTATTTTTTTATGCTTTTAATACAAATAATAAAATCGTTACGGCCACAAGGGATAATCCCGCAATGGCATCACGCATTTCATAGTTCAGAACACGGTACTTACTACGTCCATCTCCGCCTTGGTATCCACGTGCTTCCATGGCTGTTGCCAAGTCTTCTGCGCGGTTTAATGAGCTAACAAACAGCGGAATTAAGATTGGGATAATCGCCTTCATTTGTTCGAAGAGATTTCCTTCTCCAAAATCAACCCCACGTGCTCGTTGCGCGTTCATGATTTTTTGTGCTTCGTCCATTAATGTTGGTACAAAACGCAGTGCAATGGATAACATTAATGCCACTTCATGCACTGGGAATTTTACAACCGCTAACGGTTTCATCACTGCTTCAATCGCATCCGTTAATTGTAATGGTGCGGTTGTTAGTGTTAATAGCGTTGAGAACGAGATAATTAATACGAAACGTAAGAAGATGAATACCGCATTAATAATCCCTTCAGACGTTACTTGAATGAATCCCCATTGGAAGTAGACGTCTCCACCGCTTGTAAACAAGATTTGGAGTGCTACCGTAAATAGAATCACCCAAATTAACGGTTTAATTCCTTTCCAGAAGAAACCTAATGGAATCTTGGATAAGAGTAATGCAATCAGTGTATAAGCGATTAATAAGCCATAGGTCACCCAGTTATTCGCTAGGAAGATGACTAACACGAATGCAAATGTTCCAATTAATTTTGTTCTTGGATCGAGTTTATGAATCCATGAATCGCCTTGTAAGTAGCGACCTAAAATAAGTTTATCGAGCACTTGTGTCACCTCCGTTTTTCGAATGTGATACAAGTAAGTCAGCTAAAGCGTCAAGGTTCATTGGACGAGCGTCTGTTTGAAATCCTTTTGCTTTTAGCTTTTCGACAAATTGAACAGTCGAAGGCAAGCCTAGTTGTTTTTCTTGTAACCAAGTAGCATCAGCAAATACTTCTTCAGGAGTTCCCGTTTTTACAACAGTACCCTTTTCACACACAATCACGTAATCCGCATAATCGCTAACGTCGTTCATTTGGTGTGTTACAAGGACGATTGTAATGCCTTTTTCGCGTTGGAGTTGCGCAAACATCTCCATCATCTCAAAGCGTCCTTTAGGGTCTAATCCCGCTGTTGGTTCGTCTAAGACTAATACTTCTGGTTGCATCGCTAACACGCCAGCAATCGCTACACGTCGCATTTGTCCCCCAGATAAATCAAATGGTGACTTATGTAAGACCTCTTCAGGAAGTCCCACGATTTTTAGAGTTTCTTTCGCTAGCTGATTTGCTTCTTCTTCACTTGCTCCGAAGTTCTTTGGCCCAAAAGCAATATCTTTTTCAACCGTTTCTTCGAAGAGTTGTGATTCCGGAAACTGGAATACGATACCGACTTTTTGGCGCAGTGGCTTCAAGTCTTTATTGCTCGTTTCAGAATCAACTACACGGTCCCCAAGTTCCACCGTACCCGATGTTGGTTTCAGTAACGCATTTAAGTGTTGTAAAATAGTCGATTTCCCAGAGCCTGTATGTCCGATGATAGCCGTGTACTTTCCTGATGGGATATTAAAGTTCACATCAAATAGCGCACGTGTTTCAAAAGGTGTGTTTGCTTGGTATGCGAAATTTACTTCGTTAAAACGGATGTCCATAACCATTCCACCAACCCTTCTTCATCAAGATACGCTTCAGGAACTTCCAATCCCTTTTCGCGAAGTACTTCGATTAATTTCTCTGCAAACGGCACATCGAGTCCCTTTTCAACAAGCTTCGTACCTAATTTGAAGATTTCTTCAGGAGTCCCGATTTGTTGAATTTGACCTTGTTCCATTAACACAATTCGGTCTGCTTGTGCTGCTTCATCTAAATCATGTGTAATCGAAATGACCGTAATATTTTTCTCTTTGTGTAACTTTTGAATCGTCCCGATAACTTCCATGCGCCCCTTAGGATCAAGCATAGAAGTAGCTTCATCAAGAATAATGACAGAAGGTTCTAATGCCGTCACACCAGCAATCGCTACACGTTGCTTTTGACCTCCTGATAGTCGTGCAGGTTCCTTCGTTCTAAAGTCACTCATTTTTACCATTTCAAGAACGCGAGTCACACGTTCAATCATTTCTTCTCGTGGGAGCCCGATATTTTCTAATCCGAAGGCGATGTCGTCTTCCACCGTTGTCCCAACAAATTGATTATCTGGATTTTGAAAAACCATACCAACCGCACGTCTAGCGTCATATACGGTCTCATCATTTAAAACAACACCATTAATCAGAACTTCTCCACTACCTGCTTCGATAAGTCCATTCATGACTTTGGCTAATGTTGATTTCCCAGAACCATTATGCCCAATGATGGCTAACCATTCACCGCGTTCGACCTTTAAGGATACTCCTGCCAACGCTTCACGCTCATCCTCTTCATGATAACGATAATGGATATTATTTAACTCAATAATTGTTGATTGCAACGGGGACACCCCTTTTCCTTTTTCCTATGTATCAAAAATATGTATATATAAAAAAACACACTTTTTCATGATGAAGTGCTCTCCCGCCAAAAAGCTTCGGCGGGAAAACAACGAGCTAGACTAAATAATCTGAGAAAGAATAAGGCTACTTTTCAGTAGCCCCAGACTTTCCATCTTATAAGCAAGATGATTATTACCATCATGACGCTCTTTTCAACCATCGAAAAGTGTTCGATTGAATGTTTATTAAACTAATTCAATGATAACCATTGGTGCAGCATCGCCACGACGAGGTTCAGTTTTAAGAATACGAGTGTATCCACCTTGACGTTCGCTGTAACGTGATGCTAAATCATTAAATAATTTTTGTAACGCTGTTTCAACAACGATTGATTCGCCTTCTTCACGAACATCTGCTACTTCGTTACGTACAAATGCAGCTGCTTGACGGCGAGCATGTAAGTCACCACGTTTACCTAAAGTAATCATTTTTTCTACAGTAGAACGGATTTCTTTAGCACGAGCTTCAGTTGTAACGATACGTTCGTTAATAATTAAGTCAGTTGTCAAGTCACGTAATAACGCTTTACGTTGTGAACTTGTACGTCCTAATTTACGATAAGCCATTTTTAATATTCCTCCTTCTTAAGAGTTTCTATTAGTCTTCACGACGTAAGTCTAAATTTAAATCGATTAATTTTTGTTTCACTTCTTCAAGCGATTTACGACCTAAGTTACGAACTTTGATCATTTCCGCTTCAGACTTGCTTGTTAATTCATGTACTGTGTTGATTCCAGCACGTTTTAAGCAGTTATATGAACGAACTGATAAATCTAGTTCTTCAATAGTCATTTCAAGAAGACGTTCTTTTTGAGTTTCTTCTTTTTCGACCATGATTTCCATAGGATGTGCTTCATTTGTTAAATTAACAAAGATATTTAAGTGCTCTGTTAAGATACGAGCCGCTAAACTAACAGCATCTTGAGGAGCGATAGAACCATCTGTCCATACATCAAGAGTTAGTTTATCATAAATATTTTTTTGACCAATACGAGTGTTTTCGACTTGGTAGTTCACTTTACTAATCGGAGTATAAATAGAATCAATTGGGATTACACCAATTGGCATATTATCAGATTTATTGTAGTCAGAGCGAACATATCCACGACCATTTTTAGCGTTCATACGAACATGGAAGCGATATCCTTCAGCTACTGTACAGATATATAAATCAGGGTTTAGAACTTGAATGTCGCTATCATGTTTGATATCGCCTGCAGTTACTACCGCTGGACCTTTAACATCAATTTCTAATACTTTATTTTCATCTTCAGTGAAAGACTTCAATGCAATTTTTTTAATGTTTAAAATGATTGCAGCTACGTCTTCAACCACGCCATCTATTGTTGAAAATTCATGTAAAACGCCATCCATTTGGATATCTGTTACTGCAGTACCAGGGAGTGACGATAATAAGATTCGGCGTAATGAGTTCCCTAAGGTAGTACCATAACCGCGTTCAAGTGGCTCAACAACGAATTTACCAAACTTTGCATCTTCGCTGATTTCGATCGTTTCAATTTTTGGTTTTTCAATTTCGATCATGTTATTTACCCCTTTCAAAACGTACGTTCAATGTGCGATTGTCCGACAAAATTCAACAATAACAATCCATTACACACGACGGCGTTTTGGAGGACGACATCCATTATGAGGGATTGGTGTTACGTCACGAATTGCTGTCACTTCTAATCCAGTAGCTTGTAATGAACGAATAGCAGCTTCACGACCTGAACCAGGACCTTTAACAGAAACTTCTACAGTTTTCATTCCATGCTCCATTGAACCTTTTGCAGCAGATTCAGCAGCCATTTGAGCAGCAAATGGTGTTGATTTTTTAGAACCTTTAAATCCTAAAGCACCTGCAGAAGACCATGAAATAGCATTACCATGAACGTCTGTAATCATAACAATTGTATTATTAAATGTTGAACGGATGTGTGCTACACCAGATTCAATATTCTTTTTCACGCGGCGTTTGCGTACAACTTTCTTTGCCATGAAGAATTAACCTCCTTCTTCTCTAATTATTTTTTCTTACCTGCAATGGCCTTAGCTGGGCCTTTACGAGTACGAGCATTATTTTTTGTATTTTGACCACGAACTGGTAAACCACGACGGTGGCGAACTCCACGGTATGAACCAATTTCCATCAAGCGTTTGATGTTTAAGTTCACTTCACGACGTAAGTCACCTTCAATTTTTAGTTTATCCACTTCAGCACGGATACGGTCTAACTCATCGTTCGATAAATCGCGAACACGAGTATCTTCACTAACGTTAGCAGCTGCTAAGATTTGTTTTGAAGTAGTAATACCGATACCGTAAATATAGGTTAAAGAAATAACAACACGTTTTTCACGTGGAATATCCACACCTGCAATACGAGCCATACTAATGAGTACCTCCTTATATATTATCCTTGACGTTGTTTATGTTTGGGATTTTGACAAATCACCATAACTTTACCATTGCGTTTAATTACTTTACATTTTTCGCAAATTGGTTTTACTGATGCTCTAACTTTCATTTATGTTTCCCTCCTCTATTTCATTAACGGAGTCCATTATTTGAAGCGATACGTGATTCTTCCGCGCGTTAAGTCGTACGGTGATAATTCAACCGTTACTTTATCGCCCGGTAAAATTTTAATGTAGTGCATCCGGATTTTACCAGATACATGCGCTAAAACCTCATGACCGTTTTCAAGTTCGACCTTGAACATCGCATTTGGTAATGTCTCATTAACAATACCTTCAATTTCAATTACGTCTTCCTTTGCCATGTCTTATCCTCCTCACTTGTAAAAAGTTTTTACGGATTATTTGACGGACTTCTACCGTTATCTAACTTTTTTAGTATACCATTTTAGCTACCATAATTGCAAGATAACTGGCAGAGCCTAGCGAGGTTCGCCCATAATTGATTGAATCGTTTTGAATAGATTGTCAATGCCGCTTTCTCCATCTACATTACGTAATAAGCCTTTTGCATTATAGTAGTTTAAGATTGGTTTTGATTGTTCAATGTTAATTTGAATTCGATTTTCCACCGTTTCAGGCTTGTCGTCTTCACGTTGATAGAAATCATGAGAACCACAACGATCACATGTACCTTCTACTTTAGGTGGATTATTTGTTTTGTGGTAAGTTGCACCACAGTTACGACAAATAATTCTTCCTGTTAGACGTTGCATTAAGATATCTGGGTTCACTTCGATGTTAATTACTGCATCGATTGAGCGGTTTAATTCCGCTAAGATTTTATCAAGTGCTTCCGCTTGTGCTTGAGTACGTGGGAAACCGTCCAATAAGAATCCTTTTTCTGTATCGGCTTGTTGTAAACGTTCCTTTACAATGCCGTTAGTTACTTCATCAGGTACTAATTCGCCTTTATCCATGAATGATTTAGCTTTAAGACCTAATTCAGTTTCTTGTTGCATAGCAGCACGGAACATATCTCCTGTTGAAATATGTGGAATTCCGTATGTAGCAACGATTTTTTCTGCTTGAGTACCTTTACCTGCACCAGGTAGACCCATTAAGATAATGTTCATAGTTGCCTCCTAGAATCATAATTGAAGAACTGACAAAACGCATTGCTGCATCTTGTCAATTTCTTCCATTATTCCTCAATAAATCCTTTATACTTACGTTTAATTGTACGTCCTTCAATTTGTCGGCTTAACTCTAACGCTACCCCAACAACGATTAGAAGGTTTGTACCACCAAGCATCAATCCACGTGGTAAGTTCCATAATGCTGAAGCTACCATTGGAAGGATTGAGATACCACCAAGATAAAGAGCACCAACTGTACTCAATCGTAGTAAAGTACCTGAAACGAATTGTTCTGTATCTTTACCAGGACGGACACTTAAGATATATCCGCTTGATTTTTGTAAGTTTTCTGCTACTTTCTCTGGGTTTACTTGTACGAAAGCATAGAAAAATGTAAATACAACAATTAACACTGTGTACAATGTTGCACCAGCAGGTTTTGAAAAATCAAAAATGTTAGTGGCAAGTTGGTACCAGCCAGATTCACTATGATCTTTTGCATACAAACTTAAAATAGTTGATGGCAATGTCATAAATGAACTAGCAAAGATAACCGGAATTACCCCTGCAGAGTTGATTTTTAAAGGTAACCAAGATGTTTCACTTGAACCAGTTGCACGTTTTGAGTATGAGATTGGTAGGCGACGTTGCGCTTGTTCAATATATACTACTAACATAACGACTAAAACAATCGCTACAACTAATGCAACTGTGAATCCTACTGCACGATACAAATCAGTGTCTGTACGACCTTGAATTTGATTTACATAGAATTCATAAATATCATGTGGCATTCTTGCTACAATACCTGCGAAGATTAGAACAGAAACTCCGTTACCAATCCCCTTAACGGTAATCATATCTCCCAACCATGTTAGGAACATGGAACCAGCTGTTAACACAAGTGCAATCATTAAGAATGTTTTGACCCCTGGGTTGTTAATTAACCCATAGTTCGACCAAACATTAAATCCAAAAGAAATTGCATATGCTTGGAAAAATCCAATCACAATTGTTAAATAACGAGTTGCCGAATTTAATTTACGACGACCAACTTCCCCTTGTTTAGACCACTCAACGAACGTTGGTAGAATATCCATTTGTAACAATTGGACAACAATGGATGCGGTGATATAAGGCGAAACTCCCATTGAGAATAATGAGAAGTTTGATAAAGCCCCACCACTAAATGTATTTAACAATCCGAAAATTCCTGTTGTTGCAAATGTTTGAATTGCTCCAGCATTTACACCAGGAACAGTTACTTGTGATCCAATACGAAAGATAATTAGAATCGACAATGTAAATAATAGTCGTTTTCTAATATCTTTCATTTGAACAGCATTCTTTAGTAGAGTGAACATTAGATCACCTCTACAGTTCCACCTGCAGCTTCAATAGCTTCTTTTGCTGCTTGCGAGAATTTATTTGCTTTTACAGTTAACTTGCGTTCAAGTTTACCATTAGCTAACACTTTGATACCGTCTTTTTCGTTTTTAACGATACCAGCCTCAACTAGTACAGCCGCAGTTACTTCTTGACCATCTTCAAAACGGTTTAATGTTTCAAGATTTACAACTGCATATTCTTTACGATTAATATTTTGGAAACCACGTTTTGGAATACGACGGAATAATGGAGTTTGTCCACCTTCGAATCCTAATCTAACGCCACCGCCTGAACGAGCTTTTTGTCCTTTGCTTCCGCGTCCAGCAGTTTTACCATTTCCTGAACCTTGACCTCTACCAACACGGTTACGTTCTTTACGTGAACCTTCAGCTGGTTGTAATTCATGAAGTTTCATGTTCTGGGCACCTCCTCTTATAAGTTTTAAATTAAACTTCCTCAACATCCACTAAATGTGAAACTGTGTTAACCATGCCTTTGATAGCTACGTTAGCTGGTTTAACAACTGTTGAACGAATTTTTGTTAAGCCTAATGCTTTACAAGTATCGATTTGGTTTTGAGGACGTCCAATCAAGCTTTTCTTTAAAGTAATCTTTAATTCTGCCATTTTAATGTCCTCCTTATCCTAAAAGTTCTTCAACTGATTTGCCACGTAATGCAGCAACATCTTCAACACGTTTTAATTGTTTTAATCCTTCGATTGTAGCACGAACCATGTTAACTGGTGTGTTTGAACCTAAAGATTTTGAAGTTACGTCTGAAATACCTGCTAATTCAACAACGGCACGAACTGGTCCACCTGCTGCAATTCCTGAACCGGCTTGAGCTGGTTTTAACAATACGTTACCACCGCAGAAGCGACCGATAACTTCGTGAGGAATTGTAGAACCACTAGTTGGAACTTCAATAAGGTTTTTCTTAGCATCTTCAATAGCTTTACGAATAGCTTCTGGTACTTCTTGAGCTTTACCAGTACCGAAACCAACATGTCCATTATGGTCACCGACAACTACTAAAGCAGCAAAACGTAAACGACGTCCACCTTTTACAACTTTTGTAACGCGGTTAATCGCA
>JAGZLX010000085.1 GCA_018364485.1 Granulicatella adiacens | reverse complement strand
TTAAAAACGTCGAGAAAATCGAGCTAAACATATCGCTGACCGCCTGCGTATCGTTGGTTAAACGAGAAACGATGGCTCCAGCTGGTGTTGTATCAAAGTACGTCATATTGAGTTTTTGCATATTCGAAAAGGCCTCTTGACGCAAATCGCGAACAACACTATTGGATACATAGCTAAAGGCATAAGTTCCAATATACGTTAATAATACTCTTAGTAAGAATAGTGAGTAGTAAACGATAAGGAGCCAGTATCCTTCATTCCACACGCCGTTATCAATATACGTGTCGATATAATAACGAGCTATCAGTGGAATCACTGTTGCGGTAATACTTGATAAGAGGATAAATAAAATCGCAATCGTACTCGACTTCTTATACCGCCATAAGTAGGCGATGAGTCGATTAAAGGTCTTCATGTTCAACTGCGTCTCCCCCTTCCTCAAGTGTCGCCTCAAGCTGTTGACGGTCGTAAGTCTTGGCATACCAACCACCAAGCGCCATTAATTCTTCATGCGTTCCTTTTTCAACAATGCGTCCATCTTGAAGCACAATGATAAGGTCCGCATGCACAATCGCTGATAGACGGTGCGCGGTAATCATTGTTGTTTTGTCGCTACGTTCACGTTTTAAGTTTTCCAAAATTAAATGCTCTGTCTTGGCATCGACAGCCGATAATGAATCATCCAGCATTAAAATTTCCGGGTTCACAACAAGCGCGCGTGCCATCGATAGACGTTGTTTTTGACCGCCTGATAAAAGCACACCCTTCTCGCCAATTAACGTATCGAATCCTTCAGGCATCGCCATAATATCGTCATACAGCCCGCAGATTTTAGTCGCTTCAATCACTGCTTCATCAGGAAGCGTTGGATTTCCAAAACGGATATTGTCTTTAATCGACATTGCAAATAAAATCTGTTCTTGCGGCACATATCCCATAAGCGCTCGCAAGTCTTTCATGCGATAGTCTTGTATCGAACGGCCATTCATCAAAATCTCTTCTCTTCCTGCATCATATTGACGAAGGAATATTTTTAAGAGCGTTGATTTTCCTGACCCTGTTGGACCAACAATCCCTAGCGTTTGCCCTTGATGAAGGTGAAATGTTACGTCTTCTAATGTTGGCACATCTTCGTATTGGAAGTTGTGAATATCGACATCAATCTCACGGGCTTCTGTAATCGGAAGTGCGTTTGGATTTTCTTTTACTTCACTTGTCTCTTCCAATAACGTTTCAATACGACGATACGAGATACTTGCACGTTGACCGATATTCAAGAGCCAACCAATGGCTTGAAGCGGCCACACTAGCATATCTAAATACGTCATAAAGGTAATCATTTCCCCAACTGTGAATTCTCCGCGTTGGATTAAATAACCACCATATCCCAAACTGATTAAGTAGCTGAGACCCACGAAAATCAAAACGATTGGATCGAATAGATTATTATATTTTGCAGCGTGGTTATTTTTCTTCCATGCATCTTCGTTCGTTTTCCAAAACGACGCTGTTTCTTTTTCACCATAACCAAAAGATTTCGTCACTTTTATTCCAGAAACACTCTCGTTCACATGATTATTCAGTAAGGAGAAGGCTTCTTGTGATTCCTTATAGCTCTGATGCTCTGCACGAACGACGATATTCGTCGCAATCGCAAGTAGTGGCAATGGAATAATCGCAACGAGTGTCATTCGCCAATCCAGCATAAAGAACATCGTCGCCAGCGTCACTAACGCTGTAATCGAGGCATCAACAGCCGACATCACACCTCCGCCTGCAGTCATGACAATAGCACTCACATCATTGGTCGCATGCGCCATTAAGTCCCCAGAGCGATACTTTTGATAGAAGCTCGGAGACATGCTTGTAAAGTGTTCGTATAATTGATTTCTCAGTCTCTGGCCTAACGAGTTCGCAGTCCCGAAGATAAAAAGCCGCCATACAAAACGAAGCCCGTACATGGCTACTGCTGAAAGGAGCAATAACAGTAAGTTCCATAATAAAGACGATGTTGTGAGCGTCTTGAGGTCGATGGAATCGACAACTTCCCCAATCACTCTTGGCGGAATAAGATTGAATACACTGACTAGCGACAATGCAATAATTCCAATCGTGTATCGTTTCCACTCTAATTTAAAAAACCATGATAATTTCTTTAATAAATACATTTCTCTCTCCTTTCACACGTCTATCTATTGTACTATAGTCGTCTTTCTATTTCATATGAAAAGTTTTAAAAAAATACAACCTTTCTCAAGGTTTCCTTATGTTCTATTTACATTTTTTTGTTTGCGGATAAATCCATAAGAATACAACAAGTGCAATGACTGCAAGTGTCGTTACAAAGATGACGCTGATTTGCCCTGCTGTTACTAAGTTTGAATCAAACGAGCTGAAAATACGCGCGATAACGGCTGTTGAAATCGCACCTGTGAACTGTTGCAATGTATTCACGATACTATTTCCATCTGCTTGAATCACTGAATTTAATTGCGCTAATGAATAGGTTACATTGCTTCCCATTACAAATCCAATCCCTGTCATAAAGATGACGTTTAGCGCTAAGAGCGGATAAATCGTTAACCCTGAGAAGAAGATGCTGATAGCTACTCCCCCAACAACCGCAAATACTAATCCTGTTAAAATCGGCTTCAATGGGCCTGATTTATCATACCAACGACCTGACACAACAGATAATACGGCTACCATCGCAGCCCCTGGGAACATGAAGAGCCCTGCCACTGTCGCTGATTCTCCCCAAGCTAATTGAATGTAGTTTGGATAAATGAAAGACAACCCTAAGACAACAGCTTGGAAAGCTAGGACGATATAAAGCGTCGCATTAAAGCGAACAAGCTTGAATGGTTTAAACGATAAGAGCGCATTGTTTCGATTAAAGTAATAAAATGCCGCAAATGCCACAACCACTACTACAAGGTAGATGACGGATAAATGTTCAATCGCCATCAGTAAACTTGCAAGACCAATCCCTAACGTTACAAACGCCATAAAGTTGAATGGTTGTTTCTTCGGTGACTCTTCCGCTTGAATCGCCCAAAGCCCCATCACTAACGAGAAAATTAGGAATGGAATCAATGCGTAGAAAATCGCACGCCATCCAAACATACTTGAGACAACACCACCAAAAGTTGGCCCGATTGGTGGCGCAAGAGCGGTCGTCATCCCTCCGATTCCAATGACCGTTCCATGTTGGTGCAGCGGCACTTTTGTCAATACGATATGGAACATTAATGGAAGTGCAATCCCTGTTCCAATCCCCTGCATAAAGCGTCCGAGTAATAAAATCAATAAGTTTGGTGAAATACAGTCGATTAAGACCCCACCGACAAATAAAAGGTTCGCTGCCAAGAAGAGTTGGCGAATCGTGTAGTTTCGTGTTAAATAAGCCGTAATTGGCACGACGATGGCAATAGCTAGTAAGTATCCTGTTGTTACCCATTGAATTCCTGAAGAATCTGTATTAAATTCTGTCATCAATGTTGGGAAGGTAACGTTCATTGCGGTTTCAATCAACACGCCACAAAAGCTCATAATCGCCGTTGCGACTACTGCTGGAATGACATGCCATATTTTCGTTTGGTTTCCCATTGAGTTCTCCTTTCTTTGCGTTATCATCCCATAAAAAAACCGCAACCTTACGAGTTTAGTAAGATGTTGCGGTTTAAATTGTTTTATAACGCTGTTTCCTAACGTTTTTTCTTTAATTTTTTCAATTTATTTTGTTTTTGACGGCGTGCGTATTGTTGCATACCGATTTGAGCAAGTTTGTTTCCACGTCCGCCCATGCCCATTTGGTTCATCATGCCTTCTAGGCCTTTCATATTTCCGTTGGACATTTGATTCATCATCTTCTTAGATTCGTTGAACTGTTTAATCAAACGGTTCACTTCTGCTAATGGACGAGCTGAACCTGCTGCAATACGTTTACGACGAGCTTGTGATAAGATATCTGGATTTTCACGCTCTTGTGGAGTCATTGATAAGACGATAGCTTTCATACGAGCTGTATCTTTTGGATCCACTTTTAAGTCGTTTAGACCAGCCATTTTATTTAACCCTGGAATCATCTTCAAGATGTCTTCTAGTGGTCCCATCTTATTCACTTGGTCTAATTGGTCGATAAAGTCATTAAAGTCAAAAGTATTTGCTTTAATTTTATCTGCCATCTCTTGCGCTTTTGCTTCATCAAAGTCTTGTTGCGCCTTCTCGATAAGGGTCATCATATCCCCCATACCAAGAATACGAGAAGCCATACGTTCTGGGTAGAAGATTTCGAAGTCTTCTAATTTTTCCCCACGACCTGTAAATTTAATTGGTTTTCCTGTAACAGAACGGATAGATAGAGCCGCACCACCACGAGTATCCCCATCAAGTTTTGTAAGGATAACCCCTGTAATGTCCAGACGTTCGTTAAATGTTTGAGCGACGTTTACGGCATCTTGCCCTGTCATTGAGTCGACAACGAGTAAGATTTCGCTTGGATTTGCGACTGCCTTGATGTTTTGTAATTCTTCCATCAAGTTTTCGTCAATATGCAAACGACCGGCCGTATCGATAATCACTAAATCGCGACCATCAATTTTCGCTTTTTCAATCGCTTGTTTGGCAATTTCTACTGGGCTAACTTGATTTCCAAGTGAGAACACTGGGAAGTTTAATTGTTTCCCTAATGTTTGTAATTGGTCAATCGCGGCTGGACGATACACGTCGGCAGCAACTAGTAATGGGCGTTTCTTTTCATGTTTCGCCATGAAGGAAGCGAGTTTACCAGCAGTTGTTGTTTTACCGGCCCCTTGAAGACCGACCATCATCACTACCGTTGGCGGTTTAGCTTCGAAACGGAATGGCGCTTGTTCGCCCCCCATTAATTCTGTTAATTCTTCGTTAACGATTTTAACGACTTGTTGTGCTGGTGATAATGCTTCAAGCACATTGGCACCTAATGCACGCTCGTTCACTTTACGCACGAAGTCTTTTACAACTTTGAAGTTAACGTCGGCTTCTAAAAGCGCTAGACGCACTTCACGCATCATTTGTTTTAAGTCAGCTTCCGTAATTTTTCCTTTTCGTGAAACGGAAGTCATCGCATTTTGCAGACGATCTGATAATCCTTCGAATGCCATAATTTCACTCCTTGAGTTTATTTATTCATCTCTTGTAATTTTGAAACGATTGAAGCAAGCTGTGTTGCCTCAGGATAGTTCTTTTGAATTTCTTTTTCTAATTCATCATAGTGCTCTTGGCGTTT
>JAGZLX010000004.1 GCA_018364485.1 Granulicatella adiacens | reverse complement strand
CTCATGAAAAATTTGAATTTTCATGAGCTTTGAAAAGCTCATTTTAATTACTGACTTATTGTATCTCTTTAAGAGATAAGAAATTGTTGTTTCTTCATTAAAAATAATGAAGTCCCTACACATTTGGTTCGTCTTCTTTGTTCAGTTTTCAAAGGTCAATCGTTGTTTTGCAACAACTCCTATATATTATCATAATATAGGCCTTCCGTCAAACGATTACGTCTGCTGTTTTCAAAACTTTTTTGAAAATGTTTTAAAAGCGAACGTTCGCTTCACAGTGATATTAATTTATCATAACTGATAGGCAATTTCAACTAAAATGACGCTATTTTTAGTAAGAATTTTTTATGAAAAAACTTCAAATAAAATGTTTACAGAAATGCTTTTTCAAACATAAAAGAAGACCTCGGCGAACTCACCAAAGTCTTCTTTTTGAATTTGTTTACTATATTATAGTAGAAACTAGATTTCGAAATCCTCGAGCCACTCTTTTTTGATGTTCTTTTCAAGGTTTTGTTGACGTTTATCTTCTTCCATTTTTGGCATCATAATAAACGCATCTCCAAAACTATCTAAATCATACTCATCATTGACTAGTTCCTCTTTCAATGTTTCAGGAACTTCGAGTTTTTCTTTTTTAAGGAAATCTTCCTTTTTGAGACGAATAGACATATCTATTCTCCTTTCGCCAAACGGTCTTCAAATACTTTTATCTTTTCTAATAATACAGTATTTTTATTCAGTCTGGCAAATGCGGCAGCGTCTCTTATTAATTCTTTAACTTCTTCTTGCTCAAATTTATTTTCATAAGCATTTTCAGCTAGTAAATATTTGATTCGCGCTAAGTAGTAAATAACATGATTTTCCCCACAAATCGTTACCCCTCGGCGTAATAAAACATCACTTGTATCATATTCCTTAATCGTCGCATAAAATGTTGCTGCGTAATATAGGACTGTTAGGACACGACAAACATCTTCTACAGATTCGATGGTATATGAATCAATTTGGTGAATAGCTTTTTCAAAGAAGTATTCTGCCTTATCATAATCGGCTTGATTCATATAAATAAGTCCAATTCCGGTATATGCTAAAAAGATATACTTATTATCTACGTCTGAATGATCCGCTAATAATTGATTAAAATAGAAGAAACTATCTGCATCATCTTTGTTCATTAAGGTTTGTGTGAAACCTTTTAAGTATAAATATCGCCACTCTTGTTGAGTTGTCAGATGTGCGACATTAATACTCTTGATGAGCTCTTCTGCTTCTTCGTATTCCATACCCACAATATTGAATTCGATTTTATCAAGTTTTTTATTTAACACTGAGTCTTTAATCGCTACAGATGGAAATAACTCCCCTACGTCCATTTGCAACTTTTTGCAAAGCAAGGTCAATATTTTCATTGAAGGAATTTGACCGTGATTTTCGAATCGACTCAATGTAGCTTGTGTACAAATACCCTCACTCAATTCAATTTGAGATAAACCTAGTTCTTTTCTTCGATTCACAAAAATTTGAATATCCATAAATATCTCCTTTCTTTTATTTAATATATGTCCCCTATATCAAATTTATTATACCTTTATTTATCGATATATCCAAAGGAAAAACTTCATTTTGGTAGACTTTTGTGGGATTTTTTCTCTTTTTCTGAATGAAAATGACGATTATATATTATTTTATATAAGTGTTTTTTATAATTTTGAAAGTTATTTTCATTACAAATAATTTCATAAAAATGCTTGATATAATAATCATTCTAAGCGTTATTCTTTAAAAGTCGATTTTAAAAGCACAAAAAAAGCTTATGACCGAAACGGTCATAAGCTGTCATTTTTCTATTCTGCGATTTCAACTACGAGGTAACGATGTGGTTCTTTACCTTCTGAGTGAGTTGAGATGCGTTTGTTTTTACTTAACGCAGCGTGAATTTGTTTTCTTTCATACGCTGGAAGTGGTTCTAAGTAAACAGGTTGTTTTGTTTTTAATACTTTACGAGCTGTTCTTTCCGCAATTTGTTGTAGTGTTTCACTACGACGTGCACGGTAGTCACCAACATCCACTTGAACTGAAATACGTCCTTTGATGAAGCGGTGTACAGATACTTGCGCAAGTACTTGTAAAGCATTCAAGATTTTACCGTGTTTTCCGATTAAAAGACCTTGTTTGTCTGTGTCGAATACGAAAGTCATGCGATCACGACGCGCTTCAACTGTTACTGTTGCTTCAGCGCCGTATGTTTTAGCGATGCCTTCTAAGTATTCTTTTGTCACACGAGCAGCTTCTTCTAATTGGTCTACAGTTTCTTCGTAATCTGCGTCTCCTTCTTCTTCTTCGAAATCATCGTCTTCGAAGTCTTCTTCAGGAACTTCCACAGTTTCTACTGTTTCGACAGTTGCTTCTTCCACAACAGGTTCCACAACTTCTTCTATTCCTTCTTCGCTAACCATTGTAGCCACTGGTGTTAATTCCACTTCAGCATTTTTTTGACCGAAGCCAAACAATCCTTTTTTACCTTCAGAAATGACTTCCACAAACACTTGGTCTTGCGGTAATCCTAACTGACGTAATCCTTTTTGGATTGCTTTTTCTACTGAAACGTCACTTACTTTAATTGTATTTGTCATCGTAAACTCTCCTACTCTATAAAAATCATTGTTATTATCTCATGATTGAGACATTTCAACAAGAGCTCTATAAGAATTATTTTCCGTGTCTTTTCTTCGCTTTTTCGAGCGCTCTTGCACGACGTTTTTTCTCAGCGGCAATTGCTTTTTGCTCTTCTTGGAATTTAAATGGATTATTTAATAGTAATGTTTGGCCTACCATAAATACGTTTCCGACTACCCAGTAGAGTGATAACGCACTTGATAACCCAAGAGACATAAATAGGATCATTGCTGGCATGACATACATCATAACTTTACCAGCGCCACCAGTATCTTGCATTTTCATTGATAACCATGTTGTGATGTACGTAGTTAATGCTGCTAAGACTGGTAAGATGAAATATGGGTCTGGTTGGTCTAATTGGAACCATAAGAAATGACCTGTTTTCAATACGTCTGTACGACTGATTGCTTGATACAATGCCATCATAACTGGCAATTGAATTAATAATGGTAAACATCCAGCATATTGGTTGATACCTTCACGCTCATATAAAGCGTTCATTTCAGCTTGAAGCATTTCTTGTGTTGCACGGTCGCGTGCTGAATACTTCTCACGTAAAGCTTTAATTTCTGGTTGAAGAATCGCTTGTTTACGCGTGCTTTGGTATTGGAAGTGCATTAAAGGAACCATAATTAAACGAGTAATAATCGTAAAGACGATAATCCCTAATCCATAACTTCCACCTAATAGGTTTGATAACCAGATGATAAATTGAGATAAATTATATAGAACAATTCGATCCCAGAATCCTGTACTAGACTCCGTAATTGGAGAAGTTCCACAGGCCGCTAAAAATAAAGTTAAAACTGCTAATGATAAAATCAATTGGCTTTTTTTCTTCACTGAAAAGTCCCACCTTTTAGAATATTTAATTTTCAACGATTCCTATTTCATAGTAGGAATCTTAATTTTTAGGTAATAATGTAGCTAATTTTAAAACATGCATCATACTGCTTTTCATTTCTTGATAAGACATTTGTACGATGGGTTGACGAGCAATGACGATAAAATCTACATCTTGCGCCAATTGGTCGTCCAGTTCCATTAAAATATGACGGATTCTTCTCTTTAGACGATTACGCGTAACCGCATTTCCAAGTTTTTTGCTGACAGAGATTCCCACACGAAAATGGGATTGGTCTTCCTTATTATATTGATAAATAACGAATTGACGGTTCGCTGTCGATTTGCCTTTATGAAATACCTTTTGAAATTCGCGGTCTTTCTTTACTCGAAACGATTTCTTCATCTACTTGAATCTCTCCAGTCACTCAAATGATTTTTAAAAAAAAAGACCACTGAGACGTTCAGTGATCTAAGCTGCTAAAACTTTTCTACCTTTACGGCGTCTGCTTGCTAATACTCTACGGCCATTTTTTGTGCTCATACGTTTACGGAATCCGTGAACTTTTTGACGTTTGCGTTTGCTTGGTTGATATGTTCTTTTCATTCGTGTGCACCTCCTACTGTAAATGAAATATCTAGTCTCCCTAGACAGTCTAGTACATTATAAATATAAAATGTTTAATTGTCAATATAAACTATCTAATCACTAAATTACTGAAGTATCATAACATAATCAGCCTAAAAATTTCTACAAATAACTGTCTATTTTGTTCTATTTTTTTAGTTATTCACATCGATGGTGGATAGTTTTTTTGCATAAAAGACGATTTCCACAGACTTATAAACAATTTATCCACAAAATAACATCCTGTTTACAAAAATTATACACAATGGTGGATAACTCTATTAAATTCCTTTTATATCAACTTTTTTTATTGTTTATAACTGCTATTTTTATGTGCATATCTCTGTGAATATCCACTTTTTTCTTCGACTTATCCACCGTTTTGTGGATAAAGTTATCAAAAATAATCTTTTTTTGTGATTTTATCAATCCGATTGTGGAAAACTTTTTGGAAAGATGGTACACTGTTAAATGGATTAGAATCTTGAAAACGATAGAAGGAGGTGCATTTATGAATTCCATCCAAGAATTTTGGAAACTATTATTAGAACACTTTGAAAAAACAAATTCCGAATTTACCTTTAATCACTGGATTAAACCAGCTGAACCGATTCGAATTGAACAAAATATTCTCTATATTAAAGTGCCTTCTAAGACATTTGCGAGATATTGGCAAGATAACCTCATTAGAGACATTATGGAAATTGGATATGATTACTTTAGACAATCGTTTGAACCACGTTTTATCGATTCAGAAGATGAAGGTCCAGTAAATACTCTATTCCATCAAGGAGTCGAAGAAATTCAACCAAATATTCCTGAAACTCCAACAATGGTTGCCATCGAGGAAGACTCGCATTTGAATCCTAAATATACATTTGAAACTTTCATTATTGGGAAAGGAAATCAAATGGCCACGGCTGCCGCGCATTACGTTGCGGATAACCCTGGTAATACCTACAACCCTCTTTTCTTCTATGGAGGTGTAGGACTTGGAAAAACTCATTTAATGCAAGCGATTGGGAATAAATATAAGAAGAGCCATCCAAACGCACGTGTCAAATACGTGACGAGTGAAGAGTTTATGAATGAAATGATTGCTTCGATTGGATCAAAGACACCGCAAGAATTCCGCAATCGTTACCGTAATGTGGATATCTTACTGGTCGATGATATTCAATTCTTAGCAAAAAAAGAAGCGACTCAAGAAGAGTTCTTCCATACATTTAATGCGCTTTTCAATAACCAAAAACAAATCGTATTAACGAGTGACCGTCAACCAACGGAAATTAAAGAATTACAAGAACGTCTCGTATCTCGTTTCGTATCTGGTTTATCCGTAGATATTACGCCACCAGACTTAGAAACGCGTATTGCGATCTTACAAAATAAAGCCACTTCTCTTGGTTTCAATATTCCTATTGAAGTGTTGAGTTATGTCGCAGGTCATATTCAATCAAACGTCCGTGAATTAGAAGGAGCATTAATGCGTCTTCAAGCGTACTCAGTGATGGTTGGACAAGATATTTCGACAGACTTGGCTGCAGAAGCGTTGCAATCGTTCCTTCCTGGAGGCGATGAGAAGCTTCTTACAGTTCATGATATCCAAAGCGCCGTTGCGAAATACTATAATATTACAGTAGAAGATATTAAAGGAAAGAAAAGAACGAAGACGATGGTTCAACCGCGTCAAATCGCGATGTATCTTTCTCGTGAATTAACACGTGTTTCTCTTCAAAAGATTGGTGCTGATTTTGGTCGTGACCACTCAACGGTGATTCACGCCTATGAAAAAATTAGCCAAGAAGCTAAAGATGATCCAGAAACGATTCGCGTGATTAATGAAATCAAGCATTCGCTCGGTTATTAAGCTGTGGATAAGTGCCATAAAACGGTGGAGTTTTCCACAATGGTTATCCACAATTAAAAATGGTCTCTGTTATAAGGAAAATTGACTTTTCCACAATATACACAGGCCCTACTACTATTACTATTTTATTAATAAATAAATTAAATATAAAAGCACACCCTAAAGGAGGCAGTTATGAAATTTTCAGTAAACAGACAAGGGTTCTTAAAAAATCTTGTAGATGTGCAACGTGCAATTCCATCAAAAACAACAATTCCAATTTTGACAGGGATTAAATTAGTTGCCAGTGAAGAAGGATTAACATTAACAGGTAGTGATTCAGAAGTTTCTATCGAAGTATTCTTACCAATCGAAGACGAAGAATTACAATTAACAGTCCAAGAACCAGGTAGCATCGTTCTTCCTGCTCGTTTCTTTGGAGAAATCGTTAAAAAATTACCTTTAAATGTATTCACACTTGAAACAAACGATCAATTACAAGCAACGATTACAGCAGGTAATGCATCATTTACATTAAATGGATTATCAGCAGTGGATTATCCACAATTACCAGAAATCGAAAAAAATCATGTCATTACCATTCCTGTTCCATTATTTAGACAAGTGATTGTACAAACAGCGGTTGCCGTTTCAACTGCAGAATCTCGTCCAATCTTAACAGGGATTCATATGGTGATTAAAGACAACAAATTAAAAGCAGTCGCAACTGACTCTCACCGTTTAAGCCAACGTATCATTCCACTACAAATGCCAGCTGGAAGTGATGCATTGACTTTCGAAATGACATTACCTGGTAAAACATTATTAGAATTATCTCGTATCATCGACGGATTAGAAACAATTGATTTTGCGATTACAGATAATCAAATCTTGTTCCAAACAGAAACATTATCCTTCTACTCTCGTTTATTAGAAGGAATGTACCCTGATACAGACCGTTTAATTAACGACGGAGCGAACACTTCAATTACAGTGGTTGCTAGCGAATTAGTAGCAGCTGTAGAACGTGCTTCATTAATGTCACATACGGATAAAAACAATATCGCGACATTAACACTTTCACCAGAACGTATTCTATTAACAGGGAAATCTCCTGAAGTCGGTACGGTTGAAGAAGAAATCGCTGTGGAAAACTTCGAAGGAGCTCCACTTGAAATTTCATTCAACCCAGACTACTTAAAAGAAGCGTTGAAATTATTCGGTTCTTCAGAAGCGGTCATCAATTTCTTAGAAGCAAACCGTCCATTCACATTGAAACTAAAAGAAGACCACTCTGGTATTCCACATAGCTTCATTCAATTAGTGACACCTGTTCGTACATTCAACGGGTAATTATAGAAAATCAAACTTTCACTCGAGCTTTCATTTTGAAGGCTCGAGTTTTTTTATTTTTAACCCTCATCTGCTCAATTTCCCGAAATTCACTTATAAGTGAATTTTGGGCAGCACTATTTTGGGGTGATTTTTGGTCCAAAACTTTCAATTTTTGAAAAAATCCTATTAAATTTTGTTTTTTGTTTTTTTAGGCTTTTTTGTTGTTTTTGACTCAAAATTGAAATAACCCCCTAAATTTTGCAATTTCTTTGCGAAAAGCGTGTAAAAATTGTATAATATTGTAGAGTTATTCTACTTAAAAATATGTGAGCATGCATGAGTTTAATGGAGTTCTCACCAATATCCATTAGAAAAGAGGAAGTTCATGACAACTATCGTATCGATCTCTGATGAGTACATTACATTAGGGCAATTTTTAAAACATATTGACGTCATTACAACTGGCGGACAAGCAAAATGGTACCTGCAAGAATATACAGTTTTTGTAGATGGAGAGTTAGAAAATCGACGTGGTAGAAAATTATATCCGAATACACGTGTCGAAATACCTGATGAAGGTATTTTTATTGTGAAAGAAATGAAATCGGATGAAAATGATTTGAACACACATGACGCATGAAGCTGACTAATTTACAATTACAAAACTTTCGTAATTATGAATCTGTCCAATTAGAGTTTACAGACGGTGTGCATGTTTTTATTGGTGAAAATGCACAAGGGAAAACCAACCTGATGGAGTCGATTTACGCCTTGGCGATGACAAAGAGTCACCGCACGACAAACGACAAAGAACTGATTGGATGGAATAAAGAGTTTGCGACGATTAAAGGGACCGTTGAAAAAACAACGACAAAGACGAATTTAGAATTGCAATTTTCTAAAAAAGGAAAAATAGCGAAAGTGAATTATTTGGAGCAAAAACGACTTAGTTCCTACCTTGGAAACTTGAATGTCATCCTCTTTGCCCCAGAGAACCTCACGCTTGTTAAAGGGTCTCCGCAAAACAGACGTAAATTCGTGGATATGGAACTTGGACAAATGAGTTCCCTCTACCTCTATGATTTAGTGGAATATAATCGCGTCTTAAAACAACGCAATACGTATTTGAAGCAGCTAGCGATTAAGAAAAAGCAGCCGGACGAATACTTAGATGTTTTAAGCGAGATGTTAAGCGAGTTAGCTAGTAAAATCGTCTTTCATCGTCTCGATTTTATGAAGCAATTGGAGGCTTTAGCCATTCCGATTCATGACCAGTTATCGCTTGGTCGTGAGAAATTCTCGGTGTCGTATCAAGCAACGATTCCATTGGAGGATGGTTTAACACCTTCGCAAATGAAAGAAATTTATATGAATCAATTCAAGAAGAATCAAACTCGTGAGGCGGATCAAGCCACAACGCTGATTGGACCGCACCGTGACGATTTGATTTTTTATTTGAATGAGGTTCCGGTTCAAACGTATGGTTCGCAAGGGCAGCAACGTTCGACCGTTCTCAGTTTGAAGCTTGCGGAAATCGAATTGATGAAATTATCGACAGGCGAGTATCCTCTTCTATTATTAGACGACGTACTTTCCGAACTCGATGATGACAGACAAACTCATCTGATTAAGGCCATTGAAAATAAGGTGCAAACCTTTATTACGACAACGAGCCTAGATGGGATTAAGCAACAATTTATTAATGAACCAGTCGTAATACCGATTGAAAAAGGAACTATTTTAAAAACGGAGAGTGAGAATTAGCATATGACAGAAGAAAACAAAGCTGAATTAGCTGCGCAATATGATGCCAGTCAGATTCAAGTATTAGAAGGACTCGAAGCTGTTCGTAAACGTCCTGGGATGTATATTGGTTCAACAAGTAGTGCCGGGTTGCACCACCTTGTTTGGGAAATCGTGGATAACTCAATCGACGAAGCGTTGGCTGGGTTTGCGACACATATCGAAATCGAAATCACGAAAGAAAACCATATTCGCGTAACCGATGACGGACGTGGGATTCCGGTCGATATTCAAGAAAAAACAGGTCGTCCTGCCGTAGAAACTGTATTTACAGTGCTTCACGCCGGTGGTAAATTCGGCGGCGGAGGCTATAAAGTTTCTGGGGGTCTTCACGGGGTTGGGGCTTCTGTTGTAAATGCTCTTTCAACAGACTTAACCGTTCAAGTATTTAAAGAAGGCAATATTTATGAGCAATCTTATAAACGTGGTGCCGTTTTAGATGACTTAAAAATCATTGGGACAACAGATAAACACGGTACAAGCGTTTATTTCGTACCAGACCCAGAAATCTTCCAAGAAACAACAGAGTTCGATTTTGATAAATTAGCAAACCGTGTGCGTGAATTAGCGTTCTTGAACAAAGGATTAAAATTAACGATTACGGATTACCGACCAGAAGAGCCAGTTAAAAAATCTTTCTGCTACGAAGGCGGGATTAAGAGCTATGTTGAACACTTAAATAAATCAAAACAAGTGTTATTCGAAGAGCCAATTTATGTGGAAGGAGAACAAGATGGCATTCAAGTAGAAGTAGCCATGCAATACACTTCTGGATACCATACAAACCTTCTCAGCTTTACAAATAATATCCACACTTATGAAGGTGGTACTCACGAATCAGGGATGAAGACGGCCCTTACACGTGTGATTAACGATTACGCGCGTCGTCAAAAATTGATGAAAGAAAACGAAGAAAAACTAAGCGGTGAAGATGTCCGTGAAGGGTTAACTGCCGTTATTTCTATCAAACACCCTGATCCACAGTTTGAAGGACAAACAAAAACGAAATTAGGAAACTCTGAAGCTCGTACGATTACAGACCGCCTGTTTTCAACACACTTCGATAAATTCTTAATGGAAAACCCTCAAGTCGCACGTAAAATTGTCGAAAAAGGGATTTTAGCTTCGAAAGCACGTCTTGCTGCAAAACGTGCGCGTGAAGTGACTCGTAAGAAATCTGGTTTAGAAATATCAAACTTACCAGGTAAATTAGCAGACTGCTCAAGCAATGACCCAACGATTTCTGAATTATTCATCGTCGAAGGGGACTCTGCGGGTGGTTCAGCAAAACAAGGACGTTCACGTCATTTCCAAGCGATTTTACCAATCCGTGGGAAAATCTTGAACGTTGAAAAAGCAACACTCGATAAAATTTTAGCCAACGAAGAAATTCGTTCGCTCTTTACAGCGATGGGAACTGGTTTTGGTGGAGATTTTGATTTATCGAAAGCTCGTTACCAAAAATTAGTCATCATGACCGATGCCGATGTCGATGGAAGTCACATTCGTACATTGCTTATTACTCTTTTCTATCGTTATATGCGCCCTGCAGTGGAAGCTGGATATATTTATATCGCGCAACCACCTCTTTACAAGTTGAAACAAGGTAAAAACGAATACTACATTCAAAATGATAAAGAGCTTGAAGAAAAACTAAAAGAATTACCAGCACATCCAAAACCACAATTATCACGATACAAAGGTCTTGGGGAAATGGATGCGGAACAATTATGGGAAACAACCATGAACCCTGAAAACCGTTCAATGTTACAAGTATCTGTGGAAGATGCTGCAGAAGCGGATCAAATTTTAGATATCTTGATGGGTGACCGTGTAGAACCACGTCGTGAATTCATCGAAAGCAATGCGAAATATGTCAATATGGAAGATTTAGATATCTAATCCAGTAATCGAATTTGAAAAGAAGAATAGAAAAGGAGACGAATTATGTCTGAAGAAGTGAAACACTTTGAAGAAACTTTTGAATCAACTGATTTAGTACAAACGATGCGTAAATCATTTCTAGAGTATTCGATGAGTGTTATTGTATCGCGTGCTCTACCAGATGTACGCGATGGATTAAAACCAGTACACCGTCGTATTTTATATGGAATGAGTGAACTTGGAGTGACACCGGACAAACCGCATAAAAAATCTGCGCGTATTGTCGGGGACGTAATGGGTAAATATCACCCACACGGTGACTCTGCAATTTACGATGCCATGGTTCGTATGGCACAAGATTTCTCATACCGTTACCCATTAATCGATGGACACGGTAACTTTGGTTCTGTCGATGGAGACGGCGCCGCTGCGATGCGTTATACAGAGGCTCGTATGAGTAAAATTGCTCTTGAAATGCTTCGCGATATTAACAAAGATACGATTAATTTCCGTGACAACTACGATTCAACAGAACGTGAACCGGAAGTATTACCAGCACGTATTCCAAACTTATTAGTAAACGGTGCAACAGGGATTGCCGTAGGGATGGCGACAAACATTCCCCCACATAACTTGGCGGAAGTTATCTCTGCTCTTCACTTATTAATGAAGAACCCTGATGTCACAACTACTGAATTGATGGAAGCTCTCCCTGGACCTGACTTCCCAACTGGAGGACTTGTCTTAGGTAAATCTGGAATTCGTCGTGCGTACGAAACAGGACGTGGATCGATTACGGTTCGTGGACGCGTACAAATCGAAGAATTGAAAAACGGAAAAGAACGCATCATCATCACTGAATTACCATATATGGTAAATAAAGCGCGTTTAGTAGAACGTATCGCACAATTACACCACGAGAAGAAAATCGAAGGAATTACTTACTTAAACGATGAATCTGACCGTGTTGGTATGCGTGTCGTAATCGAAGTGCGTCGTGATGTTTCAGCATCCGTTGTATTAAATAATTTATACAAATTAACACCATTACAATCAAACTTCGGATTCAACATGCTTGCGATTGTAAATCAAGAGCCAAAAGTATTGAGCTTAAAAGAAATTTTACGTCACTACTTAGATCACCAAGAAGAAGTTGTTCGTCGTCGTAGCTTATTCGATAAGAAAAAAGCAGAAGACCGCGCTCATATTTTAGAAGGGTTACAAATCGCCTTAGACCATATCGATGCGATTGTAGCCATCTTAAGAAGTTCAGCAAGTGGAGATATCGCTAAAGAACGCTTCATGAATGAATATGGCTTAAGCGATAAACAAGCACAAGCGATTCTTGATATGCGTATGGTTCGTTTAACAGGATTAGAACGCGAGAAAATCGATGCAGAATACAACGAATTACAAGCTACAATTCAATACTTAGAAAAAGTATTAGCGAGCGAAGAACTTCGTTACGAAATCATCGAACAAGAGCTTCTTGAAATTCAACAACGTTTCGACAATCCTCGTCGTACAGAATTATTAGTCGGAGAAGCATTAAGCCTTGAAGATGAAGATTTAATCGAACAAGAAGATGTCGTGATTACATTAACGAAGAATGGATATATCAAACGTATTGCCAACACTGAATTCAAGGCACAACGCCGTGGAGGACGTGGGGTTCAAGGTATGAGCGTCCATGATGATGATTACGTGGAAAACATGATTTCATGTTCTACACACGATTCACTCCTCTTCTTTACGAATACAGGAAAAGTGTACCAAGCAAAAGGGTATGAAATTCCTGAATATAGTCGTACAGCAAAAGGATTACCAGTTATCAACTTATTAAACATTGATTCAGCTGAGAAAATCCAAGCGATTATCAGTGTTCCAGAATCAGATGAATCAGAACGTTACTTGTTCTTCACAACATTACGTGGAACGGTAAAACGTGTTCGTCTATCAGAATTCAAGAATATCCGTACAAATGGTCTACGTGCCATCCAATTACGCGAAGATGATGAATTGATTCGTGTAGTAGTCACAAGCGGAAATGATGGCATCATCCTCGGAACTTATCACGGTAACGCTGTAAGCTTCCATGAAGATAAAGTTCGTGCGATGGGTCGTACCGCTTCAGGTGTTCGTGGGGTTTCTCTACGTGAAGGCGACTATGTCATCGGAATGGATATTTTAACGCCAGACCGTGAAGTATTAGTAGTCAGCGAAAAAGGGTACGGAAAACGTACAGCTGCGAGCGAATACGCATTGAAAGGCCGTGGCGTGAAAGGGGTTCGTACACTTCGTATTACTGAGAAAAATGGACCACTTGTCTGCCTACGTACCGTAACTGGAGACGAAGACTTGCTCATCATGACGAATAAAGGGGTTATCATCAGATTCCATGCCGAAGACGTGTCTCAAACAGGCCGTGGCGCACTAGGAGTTCGTATGATGCGTCTCGATCAAGATGCGATTGTAAGTTCATTAGCGATTGTGGACCGCGAAGACGAAACAGAAGAAGCTTCTGAAGCGACTGAATCAGCAGCAACAGAAACACCAACTGCATCACTTTCAGATGAAGCTATCAAAGGCAACATGAAAGACTTTGCGCAACAATTAGTTGATGAAGAAAACGAATAGTCAGTAAGAGACTGAATCACTCTAAAAAATCGATTACTACGAATCCTTACGGATATCTTCATAGTAGTGATAATAGGGCACCGGTTCGAGCCTAAGGTCTCTCACCTTTAAAGCCTCAAAGAGGGAGTAAGGAATAAATTCCTAACTCCCTCTTTTTCGCATTTAATGCTATCCCCTATTACTACTACTATGAGAATCCGTATGATTCTGCGTAATCTTAATGAGTGCTTTTAATATTCAATTTCTAATTATTACGCTTTAAAAAAAGAAATACGCCTAAAATGATAGATAGAGTTTTTAGCAAAAAAATACTCTTTTTACGCAAAAAAGTACTACTTTTTCGAATTATTATCGGTATAATAAAGGTGAAACAATCCATAAGGAGGAATAAATATGATTGAATTTCGTAATGTATCAAAAGTATATGATCAAACCGTCGCTTTAGATGGACTTAATTTAACGATTGAAAGTGGAAAAATTATTGGATTAATCGGACATAACGGGGCTGGTAAATCAACTACCATCAAATCACTCGTGAGCGTTATCCATCCAACAAGCGGAGAAATTATTGTGGACGGACAAGAATTGTCATCCAATCGTCTAGCCATTAAAGAAAAAATTGGCTATGTGGCCGACAGCCCAGACCTATTCCTACGCTTAACAGCCAATGAATTCTGGGAATTAGTCGCTTCTTCTTATGGCATGACATTAGACGAAGTAGAAAGTCGCCTTGCTTATTTATTAGAGCTATTTGATTTTGAAGGACATCGTTATGAAGTCATCGATTCGTTCTCACACGGGATGCGTCAAAAAGTATTCGTCATCGGCGCGCTTTTATCAGACCCTGAAATTTGGGTACTCGATGAACCAATGACAGGTCTTGACCCTCAAGCTTCTTATGACTTGAAGAAATTAATGCGTGAACATGCCGATAAAGGCAATACGGTTCTCTTCTCGACACACGTTTTAGAAGTGGCAGAACAACTCTGCGATAAGATTGCAATTTTGAAAAAAGGAAAACTACTCTTCTACGGTACGATTCAAGAGTTGAAAGGCCAACAACCAGATAGCACGCTTGAAGAAATCTACTTATCACTAGCCGGTAGACAAGAAGGAGTGGATTCACATGCGGTTTAATCGAATTCTTACGCTGGTGAAGACCAATTTAATTTTTGCGACGCAACCGGCACAATTACAAAATTATCGAAAGAAACAAGCGAAAAATCCATCGAAACCCGTGAATGTGGCGATGAAAACATTGACGCAACAATTGTTATTTGCGGTGATGTTTGGAGCTTTATTTGGAATTCCTGGAGCGATGTTTGGACGTTCATACCCTCCACTTCAATTTGGAACGACGGTTTTCTTATTCTTGATGATTTTAATCTCGCAAGCATTGCCAGCTATTTACAATGTCTTTTATGAAAGTAAAGACTTCGAATCGTATTTACCATATGCCTTTACGGAATTAGAAGTCATTCTTGGGAAGAGCCTTTCGATTGTAGTGGCTACATTGCAAGGATTACTTCCAATTTTGATGCTATTTGGAATTCACGTGTATTTTTCAGGAGGCTTCATCCTTTTCACGATTCCGATTGCATTATTAGGGGTGCTTATTTTTAGTGCGATTGTTTACCTATTGATGTTTCTACTCTGCTTCTTCCTAGCGAAGATTCCGCTTTTTAGAAAATATCAATCCGTGATTGCGAATATTTTAGTTTTCGTGATTTCCCTTGGGGCCATTATTGGTTATCAATTCATGGTGTCAAAATCGATGGTGAATACTGTATTAACAGGGAAAATGCCAGCTTTCCTTCAACCAGTACTCGCCTTCTATAATGCGATTTTAGATCCATTCGATATGACTGTTTATCCAATGATTGGATTAGTAATCTTAGTATTTGTGGCAATTTTACTACTCGTGAAGTTCATTGTATTGCCAAACTTCTACCAAGCCGTTTCGCAAACATCGTCTTCGAAAGTAAAAGTCGAACGTGTGAAACAAATGGAATTAGATGGTAGCAAACTTTCAACGAAATTCGTGATTCGCTATACGCTTCGCCAATTAATGGAAGGTTCGGTATTAACGCAAACGATTATTAGTGCAGGAATATTACCATATCTCCTCTTAATTCCAGCAGTTTTAAGTTTTTCAGGTGGTCCGGTAGAAATTAGTTTTATGAACTTCCTAAATCTAAACACCTTCTTACCATTTGCGATGCTCATTACCTTCATTGCAGGCTTCAATACAGGAGGAAACAACTTATTAGCGGTCGGAATTTCACTTGAGCGGGAAAACTATTATTATCTAAAAGTTCTTCCATTCGATATGCACCAATTTTTAGAACGTAAATTCTGGATTCTCTTTGCGATTCAGTCTGTGATTCCAGTCATTCTTATGACGGTTATTTGTACGGTGCTTCGCTTACCGATTTATATGACCTTGGGCATTATTCTCTCATGGGGAATTATCAGTCTAGGGCTTAGCCGTTGGGGATACGCCAGAGACTTGAAGCTCTTTACGCCAACTTGGACGAATGTCATCGAACTCATAAACCGTATGCGTAGCGGATTTAAGTCAGTGATTTTTGTCGTGGTTCTCTTCGGATTTATCTTCGGAGCGGTTTATCTATTAATTCACTTACCAGAATGGAATCGTACTTTCGTTTGGTTCATTACAATTGCGTACGTTGTCGTGATTCTTGGTTTATCAATTTTCGCAACATTCTACTATAAGAAAAAATTACATGAATTAGTCGATTCTGAATAATGATGTAAGACTTAGAGTTTGTCTCTAAGTCTTTTTTTATAACTAGTTTTATAGGGTTTTGCAGGTATATAACTAATAGTTATAGCAATCGATAGAAAAACGGTATAAGAAAACCTATTGCTATGCGGTTTGTTCTCTGTTATCCTAAGAACATGTTAATCAGACATCACAAAGAACAGGTGAGTAGAAAATAAGATTTGCTAAGAGAGTCTCGGTTGGTGGGAAGAGATGAAATTGAGTTTTTGAAGATGGCCTCGGAGTGATTTTACGTCGAATCATTAGGCGTAAATGGGTAGCCCATTATAGCTGTAGAGTATAACACCCAGTGTGCGTACTCGGTAAGGTAGGATTCGTGAGGATTCTACAAAACAAGGTGGTAACACGAAAATTTCGTCCTTGCAGTAGCGATACTGTGAGGATTTTTTATTTATAGGAGGAATGACCAATGTCAAAATTACAAGCACCATTTAGAGTAGATCACGTAGGAAGTTTCTTACGTCCAAAAGAATTAGTAGAAGCAAAAGAAAAATTTGTAAAAGGTGAAATTACACGCGAGGAATTAACAGCCGTCGAAGATAAAGCCATCGAAAAGTTAGTCGAACAACAAAAGAAAGCTGGATTAAAAGGATTCACTGACGGCGAATTCCGTCGCCAATACTGGCACTTAGATTTCTTCTGGGGATTAAACGGAGTGGATCACACGCGAGCAAAAATTGGATACCAATTCCACGATGAAATTACAAAACCTGACTCAGCAGATGTCGTTGGAAAAATCACTGGTGAAAATCACCCATTCGTAGAACACTTCAAATTCTTGAAACAATTTGAAGACGAAGATTTCATCGTAAAACAAACAATCCCTGCTCCAGCGCAATTCTACTTCGAATTGATTCGTGACGCAGAGCATATTGAGCAAACTTTCTCAGCATACCCTTCAAAAGAAGAACTCTTTAAAGATATCATTGCTGCTTACAGACAAGTGATTAAAGAATTATACGATGCAGGTTGCCGTCTCTTACAAATCGATGACTGTACATGGGGTGTGATCGTAGATGATAACTTCTTAAAAATCGTCTCAAAAGAAAGTCATTTAACACCTGAAGAATTAAGAAGAGAACACAAACGTGAATTCTTAGAATTAAACAACGGAATTCTAGAAGATTTACCAGAAGATTTAACAGTGAACACTCACGTATGTCGTGGTAACTTCCACTCAACTTGGGCAAGTTCAGGTGGCTACGATTCAGTAAGCGACGCATTATTCGAAGGCGAAAACGTACATGCGTACTACTTAGAATACGATACAGACCGTGCCGGCGACTTCAAGCCACTAGCTAAAGTAAACAATGGTAAGAAAGTCGTTCTAGGGCTTCTCACTTCTAAATCAGGAAAATTAGAAGACAAAGATGAAGTCATCGCTCGTATTAAAGAAGCGAGCCAATACGTGCCACTTGAAAACTTATACTTAAGTACACAATGTGGATTTGCATCAACAGAAGAAGGAAACATCCTTACTGAAGACGATCAATGGAAGAAAATCGCATTGATTTCAGAAATCGCTCGTGAGGTATGGGGAGAATAATTCATACTTCATTAGAATTTGAAAGATAGATTGGAGAAACACATTTATGACAACACATGCACCATTTAGAGTAGACCACGTAGGAAGTTATTTACGTCCTAAAGACTTAGTAGAAGCACGCGAAAAATTCGCAAACGGCGAAATCTCACGTGAAGAATTAACAGCTGTAGAAGATAAAGAAATCCGCGAACTTGTTAAAAAACAAATCGCTGCTGGATTAAAAGGTGTTACAGACGGAGAATTCCGCCGCGCATACTGGCACCTTGACTTCTTCTGGGGATTCAACGGCGTAGAACATAGGGTAGGTAAACACGGTTTAAAATTTAACGGTGTCGAAACAAAAGCTGATACGGCAACATTAACAGCTCCAATTGATGGACATAACCACCCATTCGTAGAACATTTCAAATTCTTACGTGACTTAGTGAAAGACGAAGATGTGATTGTGAAATTCACAATCCCTGCTCCATCACAATTCTATTTCGAATTAATTTTTACACCTGAAAATATTGCAGCTTGGACATCTGTGTATCCAACAGAAAAAGAGCTTTTCGAAGCAATTAAAAATGCATATGTAGATGTAATTACAGACTTATACAACGAAGGTCTTCGCACGCTTCAATTTGACGACTGTACATGGGGTGCTTTAGCAGACGATGGTTTTGTAAAACATTTCGATGCAGACCGTCCATTAGAAGAAGTTCGTCGTGACTTTGCAGGTCGTGCATTACAATTGAACAATTCAGTTCTTGATCTATTACCAAAAGACCTAGTAGTGAACACACACGTTTGCCGCGGTAACTTCCGGTCAACATGGATTTCTCAAGGGGGATACGAAAAAGTAGAAGATGAATTATTAGCAGGTGAACACGTAAATGCGTACTACTTAGAATACGATACAGACCGTGCCGGCGACTTCAATCCTCTTGCTAAAGTGGGTAATGAGAAGAAAGTTGTATTAGGACTCTTAACTTCAAAATTTGCAGACTTAGAAGACAAAGATGAAGTCATCGCTCGTATTAAAGAAGCAAGCCAATATGTACCACTTGAAAACTTATACTTAAGTACACAATGTGGATTTGCTTCAACAGAAGAAGGAAACGTGATTAAAGAAGAAGATCAATGGAAGAAAATTGCATTGATTTCAGAAATCGCCCGTGAGGTTTGGGGAGAATAACCTCGCATTAGAAAACGAACAAAAAGGCTGTGGGGAGAATGATTATTGAACCACAGCCTTCCCCTATTCAGAAAGGAAGTGTCATTATGACAGCATTTCAACAACAATTAGAACAAGCTTTTAAAACATTAAAACAAGCAAAATGGGTGAACTTAAGCCATCAAATCGATGCGAATAGCCCTCACTTCCCTGCTCTACCAGCATTGGAACAAAAAGATTTATTTACATTAAAAGATGGATTCCACGTCCAACAATTATCAGTGGTAACACAATACGGTACACATATCGACCCACCTTGCCACTTCTATGAAGGCGGACGTTTCCTTGATGAAATCGAGTTAAAAGATTTATTATTACCACTCTACGTCATCGACCGTTCAAAAGAAGTAGCCGAAAATCCTAACTTCGAATTAACAAAAGCAGACGTTTTAGCATTCGAAGAAGAATACGGAAAAATCCAGCCTGGGGCCTTTGTTGCATTCCGTAGTGACTGGTCACACCGCTGGCCAGACCAAGATGCGGTTCGTAATTTAGACGAAAACGACGTGCAACATACACCAGGTTGGGCAAAAGATGCGCTAGAATTCTTAATTCACGAACGTCATGTGAAAGCTGTAGGTCATGAAACATTAGATACAGACTCAGGTGTTCACGCTGCAGCACATGGTTTAACAAACGAATACTACTTACTAAGCCAAGACATCTTCCAAGTGGAAGTATTAGCGAACCTTGACCAAGTTCCAGCAGTCGGTGCTGTGATTTCAATTTCATACCCTAACTGGAACCATACTCCAGGGTCACCTGTTCGCGCCATTGCGTATTTACCAGAAGCTGAATAAACGAAAAGAGGAAAACATATGTCAAATCACGAAAACTGTAGCTGTTGTCAAAAAGCACCCTTTAGACTCGATCACGTAGGAAGTTTCTTACGTCCAGAGCGTCTAAAAGAAGCCCGTGCGAAATTTAATGATGGAGAAATCACTGCCGAAGAACTCGAACGCGTTGAAAACGAAGAAATCATCGCATTAATCGAGAAAGAAAAAGAACTCGGCCTCAAATCTGTCACTGACGGTGAATTCCGTCGTGCATTCTGGCACTTAGATTTCTTAGAAAACTTAGATGGTGTTGAACTTGTCGAAGTAGACCACTTCTCTGTTCAATTCAAAGATAAAGATGTGAAGCCAAAAACATTACGTATCGTTGGGAAAGTGGATTTTTCTGAAAACCATCCGTTCGTAAAACACTTCAAATTCTTAAAAGAGCACGCTGGCGATACACCGGTGAAACTAACGATTCCTTCACCAAGTATGTTGCATTTGATTACGCAAGTTCGTGAGAAAAACTATGTGCCAATTGAGCGCTACAAAGACAATGAAGCCCTCTTCTTTGATGATGTGGTTGAAGCATACCGTAAGGCGTTGCAATGCTTTTACGACTTAGGATGCCGCAATATTCAATTAGATGACACTAGCTGGGGTGAGTTCTGTGCGTTAGACAAACGTGAAGCGTACGAAGCGCGTGGATTTGACCTCGAAAAAATCGCTCGTGACTATGTGGATGTGTTAAACCGTGTGATTGAATGGAAACCAGAAGATTTAGTGGTGAACATGCATATTTGCCGCGGAAACTTCCGCTCAACATGGTTCTCTAGCGGTGGTTATGAACCAGTGGCGAAGACGCTATTTGGTCATTGCCGTGTGGACGGATTCTTCTTGGAATATGATAGCGACCGTGCTGGAGACTTTACTCCTCTTCGCTATATTAAAGACCAAAAAGTCGTTCTTGGTTTAATTACATCTAAATCAGGAGACCTAGAAGATAAAGATGAAGTCATTGCTCGTATTAAAGAAGCAAGCCAGTACGTTCCTCTTGAACAATTATGCCTAAGCCCTCAATGTGGATTCTCTTCTACAGAAGAAGGTAATATCTTAACGATTGAAGCGCAATGGGATAAATTAAAACTCATCGACGAAATCGTTCATGAAGTTTGGGGATAAAATTAAAAAAATAATAGCTCCTACAGTTTTTGTCTGTAGGAGCTATTTTTGTTGATTTCATCGCATTTATCGCTTCTTTTTCTTAAAACGAATCTCTAAATCATACCCATTTTTACTCGCAATTTTTTGAAGATGCGCGAGCGTCGGATTATAGTTTCCTTTTTCAAGCCTAGAGAGATTTCCTTGCGTCATACCGGCGTTTCTAGCGAATTCCGTTTGAGACAGTCCAGAGTCCCTCCGGAGCCTGATCATCGCTAAAGCATTTTTCTGAAGAAAATATTCTGCTTCAAAATCATCTCTAAAAGTCTCATATTTCGCGTCAAGACGGGCAAAAAGCCGCTTTAAATAATCCACCATTTTCTCTTTCTCCCCCCTAATTCCTTTATAAGCCAATTGTAACATATATGCTACATATCAGATATGATATAATGACACTTTTTTTCCTACTCACAAAATTTCCTGAGCACCTCAGCAGCGCGGATTTCTGTTGCATTCTATAGCTTTGTTTGCTATAATGATTGAACGTGAGTATTAGAAATGATACTCTCCTTGCTTGCTGAAAATTCAGTAGGCCAAAAGTCCATAAGGAGGTGACAGTCAATGAGTCAAACATCAAAATACGAGATTTTATATATCATCCGTCCAAACATCGATGAAGCTGCTAAAGCTGAATTGGTTGCAAGATTTGATGCTGTTTTAACAGACAACGGTGCAGTTGTTGTTGAATCAAAAGACTGGGCGAAACGTCGTTTTGCATACGAAATTAAAGATTTCCAAGAAGGTATCTATCACTTAGTGAACATCACTGCTGAAGATGCTGCTGCAATCGATGAATTCGACCGTTTAGCGAAAATCAACAATGACATCTTACGTCACATGATCGTTAAATTAGAAGCATAATTGTTTATTATAAGTAAACATAAATCTTGAAAGGAGTAAGAATTAAATGATTAATAATGTTGTATTAGTTGGACGCTTAACACGTGCCGTTGATTTACGTTATACTTCAAACGGAACTGCTTATGCGAGCTTCACTGTTGCAGTTGAACGTCGTTTCAAAAACCAAAACGGTGAACGTACGACAGATTTTATTAACTGTGTTATGTGGAGTAAATCTGCAGAAAACTTTGCGAATTTCACTCGTAAAGGCTCACTAGTAGGAATTGAAGGACGTATTCAAACTCGTAGCTATGATAACCAACAAGGCCAAAAAGTTTATGTGACTGAAGTGCTAGCTGAGAACTTCTCATTGTTAGAATCACGTAACGTTACTGAACAACGCCCTGCTAACGATCAAAGCGCACAAGGCGGATTCCAACAAAACCAATCAAATAACTTTAATCAGTTTAATACTCCTACTTCATCATTCGGTGGTGGAATGTCTGACCCATTCTTAAGCAATGGAGAGACAATCAACATCTCAGATGATGATTTACCATTCTAAAGTTTAAAAGGAGGATACCATAATGGCTCAACAACGTAGAGGTGGCGGTCAACGCCGTCGTAAAAAAGTTTGCTACTTCTGTGCAAACCACATCGACTACATTGATTACAAAGAAGTAGAATTATTAAAACGTTACATTTCTGAAAAAGGTAAAATCTTACCACGCCGTGTAACAGGTACTTGTGCTAAACACCAACGTACTTTAACTGTTGCAATCAAACGTGCACGTATCATGGGATTATTACCATTCACAACAGTTGACTAACAATAAATTAATAAAAGGATTGAGAATTTCTCAATCCTTTTTTATTTTATTTAATTGTTCTTTTTATAATTGAGCATCTATTTATAAAAATACAGATTATTGATTAACTAGATTGAGTTTTATCTTTTAATCTAAACTTGAATACATAAATTAGAAAGTTTCACGTGAAACATTCTATCAGAAATAATGAACCTTAAAAATGTTTCACGTGAAACATTTGCACCCTACCCTTTGTCTAAATTGTTTCACGTGAAACAATTTTAGAGAACTGACGAGGGACCAAAACTGTGGTAAAATAAGGTATATAGAAAGAAGGTGCAAGAATGAAGAAAAGCCTAAAAGAACGTATTAAGGCTTTACCGACATTTCTTAAAAGTGAAACAATGAAGAAATACGGAATCTCATTTATAGCAATCATTCTCTGTATGCTGATTATAGCGTATGTGATGAATATATGGATGGGACTTATCCTTACTTTATTTGTTATTTTATTAGGAACACTCCTCTATTCGTTTGCAAACTACATTATTAAAGAAACGAATCATTATGTAACGAACTTATCGTACAAAATTAATAAAGGTTCGCAAGATGCCTCTATTAAAATGCCAATTGGAATGCTTTTACTAGATGATAATGGTGAAATTCAATGGATTAACCCTTATTTACAGAAGTATTTCGAACGAAAAGAACTATTAGGATTCAAACTTGAAGTTATTGATCCAGAATTAGCGAATATCGTTAAAAATCTGGATGATGATAAAGATAATGTAGTGCATTGGAAAGATAAATACTTCCAAACGGTTTATCATAACGATATTGGAATGCTCTATATGATGGACATTACAGAATATGCGTTAATTAAAGAGACTTATTTAGATGAAAGACCTGTATTTGGACAAATCTTCGTCGATAACTTTGCCGAAGTTTCTCAATCCCTAAGTGACCGTAAGAAGTCTAACTTGAATAACTTCGTAACCAATCAGCTTACAAGCTGGGCGAATCATAATAATATCTACTTAAAACGTGTGAGCTCAGACCGTTTTGTCGCATTTTTAGATAAAAATATCCTTTCAGAGCTTGAAAAAACGAAATTCGAGATTATCGACCGCGTTCGTGAGACAACCGCTCAACAAAATACTCCACTAACGGTAAGTATGGGATTCTCATATGCAGATGATACTCAAGAAGAAATGCATTATGGTGAAATTGCTAAATTTGCGCAAGATAACCTTGATTTAGCGTTAGGACGAGGCGGTGACCAAGTCGTTGTCCGTTCTAAAAACGAAGAAACACGCTTCTACGGTGGTAAGAGTAATCCGTTAGAAAAGCGTACACGAGTGCGTTCTCGCATGGTTTCTCAAGCGTTAGAAAACCTTATTGCAGAAGCGGATCAAGTAATGGTGATGGGACATCAATATCCAGATATGGACTGTATTGGTGGATGCTTAGGTATTCGAAGAATCGCTAAAATGCACGGTAAAACCTCATGGATTGTCACAAATCCAGAGCAATATTCACATGATATTAAGAAGTTGATGGAAGTGATCAAGGATAATGAACGTCTCTCCTCTGCTATTGTGAATCCAGAAATGGCGGAAGCTCTACTGACTGAAAATACATTAGTCATTATTGTCGATGTAAGCAAGCCTTCCCTATGTGCTGCTCCATCGATAGTTAAAAAAGCAAATAAACTAGTGATTATCGACCACCACCGCCGTGGAGAGGAATTCCCTGAAAATCCTGACTTGGTTTATATTGAACCATACGCTTCATCTGCTGGAGAATTGATTACGGAATTACTAGAATATCAATCAGAAGATGCTGAAAAACTTCAGCCAATCGAAGCAACAACCTTGCTTGCTGGAATCATTGTAGATACGCGTAATTTCACGCTTCGTACAGGGTCCCGTACCTTTGATACGGCTAGCTACCTGAAATCTGTTGGTGCGGATACAATTCTGATTCAACGCTTATTAAAAGAAAATGTAGATACGTACTTAATGCGTTCGCATTTATTGAACTCGCTTGAAATGCTTCCTAACAATGTCGGAATTGTTCACGGTGAAGAAAATACCGTATATCCGACAGTCGTGGCTGCTCAAACGGCCGATATGATGTTATCGATGGAAAACATTGATGCTTCATTTGTGGTTACAAAACGGAATGATGGTCGTGTGGGTATTAGTGCCCGTAGTTTAGGAAACAAAAACGTACAACGTGTGATGGAAAAAATGGGTGGTGGCGGACATTTATCGAATGCTGCAACTCAGTTATCTGATATCACGATTGAAGATGCAATCCGCCAGTTAATTCAAGTCATTGAAGAAATTGGTAGTGAAATTAACTTATAATTAGGAGGAAGAAACATGAAAGTAATTTTCTTGAAAGATGTAAAAGGTAAAGGAAAAAAAGGTGACGTTAAAAACGTTGCAGATGGATACGCACAAAACTTCCTAATCAAAAACGGTTTAGCTAAAGAAGCAAATTCAGCAAACTTAGCAACTTTATCAGGTCAAAAGAAAGCTGAAGAAAAGCACAATGCCGAATTATTAGCAAAAGCCAAAGAAATTAAAGAGTTCTTAGAACGCGAAGATACAGTTGTAACCATTAAAGCGAAAGCAGGGGAAGATGGCCGTCTATTCGGAGCTATCCCAGCGAAGCAAATCGCAGAAGAATTCAACAAAAAATTCAATGTAGAGCTTGATCGTCGTAAATTCGAATTAGCAGCACCAATTCGTGCCTTAGGATTCACTCGTGTACCTGTTAAATTACATCACGATGTAACAGCCATTATGACTGTCAATATCGTTGCTCAATAATAAGAAATAGTAAGGATTTTCCCGTTGTGGAGAATCCTTTTTCTTTTAGTTTTAAATATGTGATTTAGTTCACAAAGTTATAAATGAACATACAAGTTTTCATGCTCGAAAAGACTCACTCTTCTGTTTTATTACAGCGTTTTATGATACAATGAAACTGTATTTTTATGGTTATTTTTAGTAGAAAGGGTGTTTGAATGGAAGAACTATATCCAAATTTAGTTCCACCACAAAATATTGAGGCAGAAGAAGCCGTTTTAGGGTCTATTCTTCTTGCTAGTGACTCGATTATTTCGGTTATGGAATTTTTGACACCGGAAGATTTTTATCGTGTTTCTCATCAATTAATTTTTGCGGCAATGATTGAATTAAACCAAAACAATATCGATATTGACGCAATCACCGTTTCAGAGATTTTAAGACAAAAGAATCAAATGGAGAATATTGGTGGAGAAGTAACGTTAATCGAACTTCTTGATAAAGTGCCAACAGCAGCCAACGTAGAGTACTATACACAAATTGTTTTAGAAAAATCTACGCGCCGTAAATTAATTAAAACTTCGACAAATATTGTAAAAAATGCTTACCAAGAGGATGAACCAATTGCCAATGTCTTAGATACGGCTGAGAAAGATATTCTTTCTGTATCCGAAGGACGTAATAAGGCGGGTTTCATTCCAATCAGCTCCGTTCTTCGTACCGCTTATGAAAGCCTAGAAGAGCGTGCGAAAAACAATGGTGAGGTTACAGGGATTGCGACAGGATATATCGGTTTAGACAGAATGACGTCAGGGCTACATGCGGATGAGTTAATCATCTTAGCGGCTCGTCCATCTGTTGGTAAAACGGCCTTTGTATTGAATATTGCAAAGAACGTTGCCGTGAATCTGAACGAAACGGTAGCCATCTTCAGTCTTGAAATGGGTGCTGAGTCCCTAGTAGAGCGTATTATCTGCTCTCATGCCAGCATCAACGCAGGGCATTTGAAGACAGGTAAGTTAACGCCTGAAGAATATACACAATATTTCGTTGCAACCGGAGCATTATCTGAAGCACCAATTTTTATTGATGATACTCCAGGGATTCGTGTTGCTGAGATTCGTGCAAAATGTCGTCGCTTAAAACAAGAGCGTAACAATCTTGGATTAATCGTGATCGACTACTTGCAGTTGATTGAAGGAAACGGAAAAGAGAGTCGTCAACAAGAGGTTTCTGAAATCTCTCGTAACTTGAAGAAATTAGCGAAGGAATTAAAAGTTCCCGTTATCGCACTTTCGCAATTATCGCGTGGTGTGGAACAACGTCAAGATAAACGACCAATCATGTCAGATATTCGTGAATCTGGATCTATCGAACAAGATGCCGATATCGTAGCATTCTTATATCGTGATGATTACTATCGTCAAGAGCCAGATGAGAATGGACATGTTCCAGAGGTGGAACCAAATAGTACCATCGAAGTCATTATCGAGAAAAACCGTAGCGGTCCTCGTGGAACGGTTGAATTGAACTTCATGAAAGAATTTAATAAATTTACAAATCTTGTGCCGGATGGAGTCGAGCAAAACGCTCCAATGGCCTAATAACAGACATTTAAATGAATAATACAAAGAAGAGGTGCGTCAAATGTCATCAGTAGTAGTAGTAGGAACACAATGGGGAGACGAAGGTAAAGGAAAAATTACAGACTTCCTTAGTGAAAACGCAGAAGTCATTGCCCGCTATCAAGGTGGAGACAATGCAGGACATACGATTCAATTCAATGGAGTGACTTATAAACTTCACTTAATTCCATCAGGGATTTTTTCACCAGAGAAAATCAGCGTAATCGGGAATGGGGTTGTATTGAATCCAAAATCTCTAATCACAGAACTTGCGTATTTACACGAAAGAAATGTGACTACTGATAACTTACGTATTTCAGACCGTGCGCATGTCATCTTGCCATACCACATTCGCCTAGACCAATTACAAGAAGAAGCTAAAGGCGACAACAAAATTGGAACAACGAATAAAGGGATTGGACCTTGCTACATGGATAAAGCAGCACGTGTTGGGATTCGTGTGGCAGACTTACTCGACCGTGAAGTATTTGCGGAACGTCTAAGAATCAACTTAGCTGAGAAAAATCGTCTCTTTACAAAAGTATACGATGCAGATCCAATCGAATTCGATGATATTTTTGAAGAGTATTATGAATATGGTCAACAAATGAAACAATATGTATGTGATACATCTGTTGTTTTAAACGATGCATTAGATCACGGCAAACGCGTATTATTCGAAGGTGCCCAAGGGGTTATGTTGGATATCGACCAAGGAACTTATCCATTCGTAACTTCTTCTAACCCAGTTGCTGGTGGAGTAACTATCGGTAGCGGTGTTGGACCTTCAAAAATTAATAAAGTCGTTGGGGTATGTAAAGCGTACACTTCTCGTGTAGGGGATGGACCATTCCCAACAGAATTATTCGATGAAATCGGCTCACGTATTCGTGAAGTCGGACGTGAATACGGTACAACAACTGGACGTCCAAGACGTGTTGGTTGGTTCGATAGCGTTGTAATGCGCCACTCTAAACGTGTATCAGGCATTACAAACTTAAGCTTAAACAGTATTGACGTATTAACTGGTTTAGAAACAGTGAAAATTTGTGTAGCTTACCGTAAACCAAATGGAGAAGAAATTTCTCACTACCCAGCAAGCCTAGTAGAACTAGCACAATGCGAACCTGTTTATGAAGAATTACCAGGCTGGAGCGAAGACATTACAGGATGCCGTTCACTTGAGGAGCTTCCTGAAAATGCACGCAACTATGTTCGTCGTATTTCAGAATTAGTCGGCGTACGTATTTCTACATTCAGCGTAGGACCAGATAGAGAACAAACCAACATTTTAGAAAGTGTTTGGGCTTAAAAAAAGTAATAGAGTAAAGGAGGATTTATATGAAAAAAATCCTAGTTGTAGATGATGAGAAGCCAATCTCAGACATCGTCAAGTTTAGTCTTACAAAAGAAGGCTTTGAAGTAATCACAGCCTTTGACGGTGAAGAGGGTCTGGTGGCTTTCAACGAAAAAAATCCAGATTTAGTTATTTTAGACTTAATGTTACCGAAAATTGATGGCTTAGAAGTGTGCCGTGAAATCCGTAAAACAAGCAATGTCCCAATTATCATGGTGACAGCAAAAGACTCTGAAATCGATAAAGTTTTAGGGTTAGAACTTGGAGCTGATGACTATGTGACAAAACCTTTCTCAAACCGTGAGTTAATCGCGCGTGTGAAAGCAAACTTACGTCGTCAACAATTAGCTCCAGCGGAAGCCGAAGAAGAAAAAACAGCTAACGAAATCGTATTAGGCTCACTCATTATCCATGAAGATGCTTATGTGGTTTCAAAACGTGGCGAAGAAATCGAATTAACACACCGTGAGTTCGAATTACTTCACTATTTAGCAAAACATATCGGACAAGTCATCACACGTGAGCACTTGTTGCAAACGGTTTGGGGATATGATTACTTCGGAGATGTGCGTACAGTGGACGTTACGGTACGTCGCTTACGTGAAAAAATCGAAGATACACCGAGTCACCCAACATGGATTATGACTCGTCGTGGGGTAGGTTACTACATCAAGACCCCAGATCAAGAAAAAGAAGCTTAAGATTGAAATGCGCTTTTCCTTGCCACCTGATCTACCGGCAAGAAAAGCGTATTTTTCTAAAAAGTAGAGGGGAAAATGACTCATGAAGAAAATGAAACGATTCTTTCGTTCCATTCAATTTAAGATTCCGATGCTGTTCATCTTGCTCTTAGTCATTTCACTGCAACTCATTGTCGCAAACTTCTTAACGCAATTAGAGTCGCAAATGATTTCCAACTTCCAAGAACAAATCCAACTGCAAGTAGGGTTCTTGAAGAATAATGTGCAGCCTATTTTGGCAAAAGATGCGACCGATGAAGCGAAGATGTCTGAAATTTCGCAATTGCTACAAGATTATCCAACAGGGAATAGTATTGTCGAAATTCGCATCATGGACATGCAAGGATATATTTTGGGAACAACTAACCAAACACAACAATCTGTTGTAGGAACGCGTTCAACAGAAGCGGACGTTCAACAAGTCGTTGTGTCGAATACCGTGCAAAGCTATAACTTCACGGAAGGCGAAACGCGTTATTGGAAATACGTTTCACCGATTGACCCAGTGAATACTGCTTCAGGAAATCCGGTTGGGATTATTTCGGTAACATCGAATATCGAATCGCGTTATACGCAAGTAAAAGATATCGGGGTTATCTTTATCAGTTCTTCTATCTTTGTCATTATTTTGGCCATTGTGATTACCGTGTTGATTTCACAAGGGATTACTCGACCAATCGCAGAGATGAAGCGACAAACGGAGCAGATTGCTGAAGGAAACTATACGGGTGAAGTGATGATTTACGGGGACGACGAGCTTGGTCAACTTGGACAAGCGATTAACGATCTCTCTGTGAAGATTAAAGAAGCGCAAGAAGGGACCGAAGCGGAACGGCAAAGGTTGGATAGTGTCCTACGTCATATGAGTGACGGGGTAATTGCGACCGACCGTCGTGGACGTATTGTGATTATCAATGCGGCAGCGTTAGATATTCTAAACTTACGTAGCGAACGAATTGTCGGTACACCACTATTAGATGTATTAAGACTCGACCGTACTGTTACTTTTAGGGATTTACTTGAGTCTCAAGAAGAGCGCATGATTACGTTTGAAGAAGATGGCGAAGATACCATCGTTCAATGTGAGTTTTCAGTGATTCAACGTGAATCTGGATTTATTAGCGGTCTTGTCTGCGTATTAACAGACGTCACTGAACAAGAGAAAATCGACCGCGAACGTCGTAATTTCGTGTCGAACGTTTCCCACGAATTACGTACTCCACTAACAAGTATTAAGAGTTATACAGAAGCGTTAGTGGATGGGGCATGGGAAAATAAAGAAATTGCGCCAGAATTCTTAAACGTTATCGAAACTGAAACAGACCGTATGATGCGTATGATTACGGACTTACTCAACTTATCGCGTATGGACCAAAACCGTCTTGAACTCGATAAGGAGTTCGTGAATATGAACGAGTTGGTGAAACATATTGCCAACCGTTTCGATATGGTGCTTTCAAGTGACCAATATCGTGAAAAGAACTACCGTATTTTAACGGATATTACACAACGCGACCTATGGGTTGAAATTGACCAAGATAAGATGACACAGGTGCTGGATAATATTATCAATAATGCGATTAAATATTCTCCAGACGGGGGTCGTATTATCGTTCGTTTAATGGAAACTCATACGGACTTAATCGTGAGTGTAAGTGACGAAGGGTTGGGAATTCCTCGTAAGGATATTCCACACTTATTCGACCGATTCTATCGTGTAGATAAGGCTCGCTCAAGAGCAATGGGTGGTAGTGGTCTTGGACTGGCTATCGCGAAAGAAGTCGTTCAATTACACGGTGGAAAAATTTGGGTGAACAGTATTGAAAACAAAGGATCAACATTCTTTGTTTCTCTACCATATGTTCCATTTGAAGAGGACGGTGAATGGGATGAATTTTAAACGTTATCGAGCAATGCTAACGGTGCTCTTTGTATTAATGGCCATTAGCTTTGTGTTTACGTATCTCATCGTAGTACGTCCGGTTGATTTCTTTACGAATCAAAAGCAAAATAATAACAATGTTACAACACAACAAGATACAGGTGTGCAAGTTCGTGCAACTTATACAACAGAAGATGTATTTAGACCGACTCGAATGGTTCTAACGAACAAAAATAAGTTCGAAATGACGAGCAGTGCTTCCATTATGAAGGAAGTCAATGCACACTTAAATAAACAATTTACGAATTTAACGCGTTTAGAAGTCATGGACGAGACTAGTTATGAAAATCTCGTCTTACGTGAAGCCAGAATTCAGATTTTATTTGATGGGTTGCATTCATTTGGAATTGTGAACCGATTCTTTGATGGAAATATCGACGACTTAAATAATGACCGTTTTTCTCGTATTGTGATTCGCACAGATGATCCTTCTACTGCTTATTTCATCAATGATGACACGAAACAACTCTACAGTGCTAAAGTAAATGAAAGTTTCAAAACATCATTAGAGGGATTATACGCGGATAGTGATTTTTACGAAGTAGAATCGTATCGTGGAAAAACAAAACAATTCTTTGTCGAACAAGACAACTTGAATGTGGAACAGTCTGCCTATTTAATCGAGCAGATTCCAATGAGTTTCTATATTACTCAGTTATTTAGTAACCAATCAGAAATTCGTACGCGTGGAGACGGAAAGACCGTTGTATACAATGATAATTTATCGCAATTGAAATTAGACCGTACGACAAATGTGGTCACTTTCTTCGAGAACCGCTCAGGAGAGGAAACATTAATGTATACGAATAACTTAACGCAAACTTTCGGCCAGATGAAACGTCTTGGAGGCTGGCAAATGGGCGTGAGTCTATTCTCGGTAGATTTAAATAATAATCTCGTTGAATATGTTCGTTACGTGGATTCTTATCCAATCTTATCCAGTGGCAAAGAAGGTTTCACGCAAATAAAGGTCAATTCAACAGGAATCGAGAAAATGAGAACCTCATCACTGATTGCACAAACGCCTTTACCAACAAAGAGTAAAAAGGTGATGGTAGTGGGTGGAAAGACGATTGTCACTGAATTGTTGAACGAAGGATTTGTCATGAATGAGATTGAAGATATTCGTATCGGCTATTCATGGACAATCAGTAGTGAGAGTGTGCAAATCGTTGAGTTTACACCAACATGGTACATTAAAAAGAATGGTACTTGGAAGACTCTGGCTGAATTAAAAGCCGAGAAGAGTCAAACAGAACCAGCGAATGGACCGACAACAACGGGAGGTGACGCAGATGGATTTTAAGAGAAGCGCAGTCGTTCTCATCGTCTGCTTCTTTATCCTCGATTTATTCTTATTCGGATTAGTATGGCAAAAAAGATCTGATGTGAAAAATCCGTTGAATACAAGTATTAACGTCATTGACCAAATGAAGTTAGACGGAATTACATTACCAACGCTAAATGCGACAGTAGAGTCCGTTCCGATTATTCAAGTAACACCGGAATCTACAGATGGAAAATTGTCTAGTTTACCAAATCAAGTCGTAACGCTAGAAAAAAACATTATTAACGGGCAATTTGTGACACCAATCCAATTAGACTTAAGCGGATCTGTATCTGCAGATAGCTTTGCGGATTTAACAAAAATCGTTGAAAATAATCAAGTGGCCTTCGGAAATCAATATACGTGGTCGTCCTATAATCCGACTACTCGTAAAGTGATTTATACGCAAAAAGCTGACAAGCTAACGATTATGGACGGTTCGAGTCAGATTATTTTCACGATTAATGCCAATGACCAAGTCGTAAGCTACGAACAGACTTATGCTGGAAGCGTGCAAGCACTTGGGAAAGAACGTGAATTGATTACGGCTCAAAAAGCGGTTGAGATTCTCTACTTAGCTGGACGAATTTCATCGAAGGCAACTGTTCAATCGGTGAAATTATCTTATTATCAATCGCTAGTGCTGAAAGATTTTTCAATTTACTCACCTGCGTGGTATATTGAAATTCGTCAAGCTGACGGACAATTAATTGCCCGTCGTGTGGATGCCATCCATGGAACAGTTCTAGCCAATGAAACGCTAGAAACAACAAATACGCAAACACAGCGTACAACAACAAGTAACACAACAACAACGCAAAGTGTACAACAACAATAAGAAGGGAATAAACATGCAAGAACAAGGTTTGAAAGTGAGTTTACTCGCGAGTGGTAGCTCGGGAAATGCTACTTACATCGAAACGCCAAAACAAAAAATATTAGTGGACTGTGGACTCACTGGTAAAGCCATTACTGCGCAAATGGAGAAGATTGATCGCTCCATTTCAGATGTGGATGCCATTCTGGTTACCCACGAACATTCTGACCACATTAAAGGGATTGGAGTTCTCGCTCGTAAGTACGGAATTCCAATTTATGCCAATGAAAAAACGTGGCAAGCGATGGCTGGTAAAATCGGGAAAGTCGCTCTCGAACAACAGGAAATCTTCAATACTGGAGACACGCTTACGTTTGGAGACTTAGATGTGATGAGTTTTGCGGTATCGCATGATGCGGCAGCTCCTCAATTTTATAGTTTCCAACGTGAAGGCAAGCAGTTCGTGATGCTGACAGACACGGGTTATGTGAGTGATAAGTTAAGAGGCTTATTGAAAAATGCAGATGCGTATCTTATCGAAAGCAATCATGATTTAGAGATGCTTCGAATGGGACCATACGCTTGGCATTTGAAACAACGTATCTTAAGCGACAAGGGGCACTTATCGAATGATGATGGCGCGCTTGCGATGTGTGAAATGATGGGTGACCGCACGAAACGAATTTATCTAGGACACTTAAGTCAAGATAATAATATGAAGGAAATCGCCTATCAAACAGCCGAAAGCATCTTCCAAACGCATGATAAAGGCGTTCACCAGGCGTTCGAGCTCTATCATACGGATCCGTATGAACCTACAAAGTTATTTACCGTTTAAAACTTAGCAAGTTCGAAAGAGTTTTTTAAGTACTCTATAAGCTTTACTTCATATAAATTTCATATAAAAAAATTATTGTATATTTACAAATGAGAGGAGTGAGCAGATGTCACAAGAACAATTAAAAAGAAAAAAATCATCGAAAGCTTTTAAAAATGGCTTCATCGGAGGTATATTGGGAGGAGCAGTCGCTGTTGCCGGAGGAGTTGGAATCATGGCCGTAACGAATCCAGCAAACCAAGCAACAACACCTGCTACACAAGCCTCACAAACACAAGTAGAACCAACAAAAACATCAACAGCAGCACAAGGTTCGACAGATATTACAAAAGTCGTTGCTGAAGTGAAGAACGCAGTTGTTTCAGTAATCAACAAACAATCCACTTCAAGAAATTCATTGAGCGGAACGCAACAATCAAGCGGCGAATTAGCTACCGCTTCTGAAGGTAGTGGAGTTATCTACAAAAACGCAGATGGATATGCGTATATCGTGACAAACTATCACGTAATCGCAAACTCACAAGAATTAGAAGTACTTTTAGCAGATGGAACACGTTCAAAAGCTGAAATTGTTGGTAGCGACCAATGGACAGACTTAGCCGTAATTCGTATCGCGAATACAAATGTGACAACTGTTGCAGAATTCGCGAACTCTGATGATGTTCAAGTAGGGCAAACGGCAATCGCCATTGGTTCACCTCTTGGTAGTGAATTCGCGACAAGTGTGACACAAGGGATTGTCTCAGCAACTAACCGTTCTGTTGCCACAGACGTTGATGGGGATGGACAAGAAGATTGGGTCGTAACCGCGATTCAAACAGATGCTGCGATTAACCCAGGGAACTCTGGTGGTGCGTTAATTAATAGCGCCGGCCAAGTCATCGGAATTAACTCAATGAAGATTTCGAAATCTTCTGTAGAAGGAATGGGATTTGCGATTCCAAGTAATGAAGTTGTTTCGATTATTAAACAACTCGAAGAAAATGGTAAAATCACACGTCCAGCACTTGGAATTTCAATGGTGAACTTAACAAGTGTAAATGCACGTGTTGTTCAACAATTGAACTTACCAAGCGATGTGAAGGGCGGAGTTGTGATTGCTGAAGTGGCTTCTAAAGGAAGTGCTAAAGCAGCAGGATTACAAGCCTATGATGTCATCGTTGAAATGGATGGACAAAAGATTGAAGGCATTCAAAACCTACGTAAAGTTCTTTACAGCCATAAAGTTGGCGATAAGCTTGAAGTAACATACTATAGAAATGGACAAAAACAAACAACAACGATTTCTCTAACAGAAACAAATAGTCCAAGTTTATAACAATAACGAATAAGGAGTCGGATAGCGAAGTGCTATTCGACTTTTTTTGTGTATTTCCACAGAGTTATCCACAAAAATGTGGATAATTCTGTGGAAAACTGTGGGATTATCCCCTTGTCAAGTCTGTGAAGTGGAAAATTAGTGTTGAAAATGGATAGGCTAAAAATGGCTTAATTATCGGATTTTATTGAAAAAAGTTATTCACATGATAAAATTTTATTGTGGATAACTTTGGCAGTTAATCGCTCAAAACGTTGATATAACAGTGTTTTGGTATACACAAAAAGTGTGTGGATAACTGTGGATAACTCGCACATTTCCACCATTTAGAAATATAACAATTAGATAACAAATAAAAATTTTGAATCAATATCTAGTGTTTTTCATAAAAAAAGCCCAAAATTTAGGGGCGAACATGTGTACATGTGGATAACTTTGTGGATAACTGTGGATAAAGGGATAAAACAAGCAATTTTTTCCAAAAAAAGGTAAGATAATTGGTGAAATGAGGGGATCAAATGAATATCACAATTGTGAGTGTAGGAAAACTGAAAGAAAAATATTTAAAACAAGGAATCGACGAATACGCGAAACGCTTAGGCAGCTACTGCAAGTTCCAGGTTGTGGAAGTGCCGGATGAGAAGGCGCCTGAAAATTTAAGCGATAAAGAGATGGAACAAGTGCTTGAAAAAGAGGGCGAGCGTATCCTAGCTAAAATCAAAGATGGAGATGTCGTTGTAGCGATGGCGATTGAAGGTGACTTAGTGAGTTCAGAACAACTCGCAAAAGAGATGGATACCTTCGCGCTTCACGGCAAGAGCTCGATGGTCTTTGTCATCGGGGGATCACTTGGGTTGAGTCCGGCCGTTAAAAAACGTGCCGAACGCAAGATTTCATTTGGCCGTATTACTTTGCCTCATCAGCTTATGAGACTCGTTCTAACTGAGCAAATTTACCGTGCATTCCGTATTAATGCCGGACATGCGTATCATAAATAAGTAAAGATTCTCATAGAAAAAGTGAAAAGAAAGTGCAAAATGAAAATTGTATTTTCATAGTATTTTCATAATGTGCCTCTATACTTTAGTTATTCCCAAAGAGAATATTTATCCTCCCAAATAAATATTTCTAATCCTTTTTTCCACCGGCCACGTGTCGGTGGTTTTTTATTTTGTATAGATATAAATTGACTATCCTTTTGACTTTCTATTCATACATTAATAATGGATAGTATCAATCGAGTTAGTAGTGCGATGTTTTAAAATAAAAAAGGACACCTAATTTAGGTGTCCTATGCAGAGCCGGTAAAACCTCTCTGAAAAATATCATCTGTAGAGCCTGCGATAAATCGCACCTCTAATGTATGTTCATTATAATGAAACTATGTGTGAATGTCAATTTTTGAATTGGATATTTTTTTTAAGACCGCGATATCAATTAAGTTCATACTATCCTCTGATATTGTTGTTTTTCCAATTGGATCAGCAGGATTTTTAGGGAGCATAACTCTTAATTTGCTGATGGTTTGAATATTATCTATTGCTGCATAAGTATTTTTATTAAATCTTTTATAGTATTCGGATATTTCATCTATCCATTGTTTTTCCACAGAAATCCATTTCTTAGCTATATAGCCATTTAAATTATGAATTTTTGGATTATGTCTATTCACGAATTCCTGCAATATTTGTCTTGTTTCATCGTCATTAGGAACATATCTTTCTTTTTTCTTCCCTGAAAGTCGATGAATTATATCTACTTCAGCAATTCTTTGAACTACTGAAACGACTTTTTCACTATATTTATTTGCCTCATTTACTAAATTGACGATTAAATTATCTCCTAAACTGATATATTGTTTTTTATTTTTCGAACTTAACGGTATTACAGTAAGTAACCCTTTTTTAGGATGATCTTTTTTATCCAAAACAATAGCAAAATGTGGTAATGAAAATTCATTTCCAACACCAGTACCAAAATCTACGAATAATATAGTTCCTCTTTTATATTTCTTAAAAAGAGGTTGTTCTTCGGAGTTTTCTTTCTTAAATCTTTTTGCTCTGTAGTAATCGGACTTCCCAATATATTTGAATTTTTTATTATTTGTATTATTGGATATATATAGCAAAATATCTCTAGCTAGTGTTAAATTTCTTTTTGTATTCATAATTCTCCCCCAAAATAAATACCTAAATTTAAAACCAATTTTAACAAACTTCTTTTACCTTAATTATAGACCTGAAAAAAGGTTGCAACAATATGAAATTTTATGAAAGTGAGCAGTGTTATTTAACACTATTGATAAAAAAGGATTGATTGAAGAAAATCTCCGTACTATACTAGAACCATGGAGAAGTACCCAAGAGGCTGAAGGGGTCGCACTCGAAATGCGATAGGTCGTGAAAGCGGCGCGGGAGTTCAAATCTCCTCTTCTCCTTATCTTTTTGTGTCTGTACCGAGGTTAAGGCAAGTTTTGTTTAGTAGCTTCGTATTTAGATAGGTTTTTATAGAATAATGGAGGCTAAACCAAGATGACAAAAGTGAAATTAAATCTGAACCAAACGCATTGTTGCGGTATTTATTCTGATAAGACGGTGTATAGTTTTACGGCAGATAGTTATCCAGAATTATTTTTCCTTCTGCAAAGACGTGGGCTCATCGAATCGTTTATTGATGGCGACTTCATTGTTTATGACGAATTAAGACAATATTCAGACTTACCGCCTTATCAAAAGCTCACAGAAGATGAATTAGAAGCCATTGATTTTGATGCCATTATTCAAAAACTCAATCCGGATCAACTAACAGCAGTCATCGACAAGTTCTTCGAATATCGCTTTGAATGTGAGTTTCAAGAGGTAGATGAATAAAGAAGAAATGTATAAATGAAAAAGCTGACGGCTCATTTGAGCTGTCAGCTTTTGTAGTTTCTGTAGTTTATTCTTAGCGAATAACTTCCTCAGTTTCTTTGTCGAAGAAGTGAGATTTGTTTAAGTCGAATGCTAATTCAACTGTTTCGCCTGGGTTGTGGAAGTCACGTGCATCCACTTTAGATACGAATTCAGTATCGTCAACACGAGTGTAAAGCATTGTTTCTGCACCAAGTAATTCTGATACAACAACTTCTGCTTTCACTGAAGATGATGGGTAAGTATCGATAGCGATTTGAGCACTTTCGATATCTTCTGGACGGATACCAAAGATTAAATCTTTTCCGTTGTAACCTTTGTCTTCAAGAAGTTTTCTCTTCGCTTCAGGTAATTGTAATGATAAACCTTTACCATTTGAAATCACGCCATCTTGCAATGTTACATTGAAGAAGTTCATTGCTGGTGATCCGATGAATCCAGCTACGAATACGTTGTTAGGAGTGTTGTACACTTCTTGTGGAGTACCGATTTGTTGTACAATACCATCTTTCATGATAACGATACGGTCAGCCATTGTCATCGCTTCTGTTTGGTCGTGAGTTACGTAAATTGTTGTTGTTTCTAAGCGACGGTGTAATTTTGCAATTTCAGCACGCATCGCAACACGTAATTTAGCATCTAAGTTAGAAAGAGGTTCGTCCATTAAGAATACTTTCGCATCACGAACGATCGCACGTCCTAAAGCAACACGTTGACGTTGACCACCAGATAAAGCAGCAGGTTTACGTTCTAAGTATTGAGCTAAGCCTAAGATTTCAGCAGCGTTTTTAACACGTTTGTCAATTTCAGCTTTGTCGTATTTACGTAATTTCAAACCGAATGCCATGTTGTCATATACGCTCATGTGAGGATATAAGGCATAGTTTTGGAATACCATCGCGATATCACGATCTTTTGGAGCTACGTCGTTCATTACAACGTCGCCAATTTTTAATTCCCCTTCAGAAATATCTTCAAGACCAGCGATCATACGAAGAGTTGTTGATTTACCGCATCCAGAAGGTCCTACGAATACGATGAATTCGCGATCTTTGATGTGTAAGTTAAAGTCTGTTACGGAATAGTTTTCCGCGTTGTCATATTTTTTGTAAATATGGTTTAATTGCATTTCTACCATTAGGATTTCCCCCTATAATTTGTTTTACAGTAACAGTTTACGTTTTTTTGAGGAAAAGAGATAGGGGAAGGTTGCACAAAAACGACTGTAAAAATTGTGCACTTTGCCCAAAAAGCATTCCTTATTTTCAAGATTTGGACGTAACTTATAATAATGAAGTAAAAAAGTACTGAGATGGATGCAACACGTGGCAAACAATGTTATGATAGGGGTTAGAAACTTACATGAAAAAGGTGATGAAATGGAAAGAAAACGTGGATTTGAAATCGTATCTGCTTATGAAGGGAAAGGAATCAATGTTCCAAAACGTTCAACAAAACATTCAGCAGGATATGACTTCGAAGCTGCCGAAGATATCGTATTACCAAGCATTTGGAAAATGATTTTTAAATTTGCAGCAACTCAATTAAAACAATGGATTTATACAACTGATAAAGAAACAGTGGAAGCGGAACTTGCAAAAGAACAAAAAGTGCTAAAACCAGTGCTTGTACCAACAGGAATCAAGTCTTATATGCAAGAAGATGAGTACTTACAACTAGCAAACCGCTCAAGTAACCCATTGAAACACTTCCTTGTCTTACCAAATGGGGTAGGCGTTGTGGATAGTGACTACTACAACAACCCGGACAACGAAGGACATATTTACTTCCAATTATTAAACTTCGGATTATTCGATAAAAAAATTAAAAAAGGCGATCGTATCGGCCAAGGAATCTTCCTACCGTTCTTAAAAGCGGATGCGGATGAAGAAAACGATATGAATGAACGTACAGGTGGTTTTGGTTCTTCTGGCGTTCGTTAGAAAGGAGCCAAAATGGCAAAAGCAACGACAAGTTTTGTATGTAGAGAATGTGGATATAATTCACCAAAATATTTAGGAAAATGCCCAAACTGCGGCAATTGGTCTACGATGGAGGAGTTCAAGGAAACAACCAGCAACGCGAAACGTCCTTCCTTAGTGCAACATTCAGAAGAAGTGCATAAGACCAAACCAATGCATCTGGATCAAGTGGCTTATGAGCGCGTGAACCGTGTGAAGACATCGATTAGCGAACTTGACCGCGTGCTCGGTGGTGGCGTGGTGCCAGGTTCCTTAGTATTAATCGGTGGGGACCCTGGGATTGGGAAATCGACTTTATTATTACAAGTTTCTAGTGAACTCCAACAAACACAAGGAACGGTTCTCTATGTATCCGGAGAAGAAAGTGCGTCGCAAATTAAAATGCGTGCGGAACGTCTCGGAATGCAAGCAGACGGATTTTATATTTACGCTGAAACAAACTTAGAAGATATCGTTGCGCAAGTTGAAGCGTTGAAACCGGATTATGTCATTATCGACTCGATTCAAACGATGACACATCCTCAGGCTAATGGTGTAGCCGGAAGTGTGTCTCATGTTCGTGAGGCAACGGCAACGTTGATGAGACTCGCAAAACTCAATCAGATTGCCATCTTTATCGTTGGTCACGTGACAAAAGAGGGGGCACTTGCTGGTCCTCGTATGTTGGAACATATGGTGGATACCGTTCTTTATTTCGAAGGGGATAAACATCATAGTTTCCGCGTGCTTCGTTCCGTGAAAAACCGTTTCGGATCTACCAACGAGATTGGAGTCTTCGAAATGCATCAAGAAGGGCTCAATGAAGTAACGAATCCTTCCGAAGTCTTCTTAGAAGAACGTTTGGCTGGCGCAACTGGTTCGGCAATTGTCGTGTCTCTTGAAGGAACTAGACCGATTTTAACTGAGGTGCAATGCTTATTGTCACCAACGGCCTTTGGAAATGCGCGCCGTACGACAAGTGGGCTAGACTATAATCGTGTCGCGCTCTTGATGGCGGTGCTGGAGAAACGTGCAGGTCTTCTATTACAAAACCAAGATGCTTACTTTAAATCAACAGGTGGTTTGAAACTGAACGAACCTGCAGTCGACTTAGCGATTGCGATGAGTATCGTTTCGAGCTATAAGGAAAAAGAAACGCAAATGGGCGATTGCTTTATCGGCGAAATCGGCTTAACCGGCGAGATCCGCAAAGTGAACCGTGTCTATGACCGTGTTCGCGAAGCCGAAAAGCTCGGATTCAAGCGTGTCTTTATTCCAAAAAATAATTTAGATGGATGGGAACTTCCAAAAAATATCGAAGTCGTTGGAGTATCTTCTGTCAAAGAAGCTATTTACAAAGCCTTCGGAAAAGAAAATTAGAAAGGAGAACTTTTATGGAACAACCTAAAAAATTTCGAGCATACGGAAGAAAGTTATTACAACTGATTTTCGTATTGCTCGGAGGGTCTTTAGGTGCAACGTACTTTCCAAGTCTATGGCAAGCGTTCAACATTACGAATGAATGGTTAACATCGCAAGTTACGAATATTTTGTTAGGTGCCATTATTTTATTCTTTATTTCATTTTTCGTGACGGATCCGATTTTAGCCGGCATTCGTAGACTGGAAAAACTCGTTAGCCAACTTTCTGTGAGCTATTTACTCTTTGGAATGATTGGTGCACTCATTGGGCTCTTAGTCGCGTGGCTCGTTGGATTGCCATTTACAAACTTACAAATTCCAGCAATTACTCAAGCTTTACCAATCGCCCTCAGCATTATCTTCGGGTACCTTGGTTTTTATGTCGGAACGACGCGTCGTGAAGATATTCTAAAAGCATTTACGGCGACAAGAAAGAAAACGGAGGACTCTCCAGTACTGGAACGTAAAGCAGGAGATAACTTCAGAAAATACAAACTGCTCGATACAAGCGTGATTATCGATGGACGTATTTACGATATTGCTAAAACAGGCTTTATCGAAGGGGTGCTGGTAATTCCAGTATTCGTACTGAATGAATTACAATATATCGCCGATAGCGCAGATAGCTTAAAACGCGTGAGAGGTCGTCGTGGATTAGATATTTTAAACGCTCTTCAAAAAGAAGAGAATATTAAAGTAGAAATTTACGAAGGGGACTATGATGATATTAATGAAGTAGACCGTAAGTTGATTCGCTTGGCGAAGGCGATTGACGGCATTATTATTACGAACGACTTTAACTTAAATAAAGTGAGCGAGTTCCAAAATGTGCCGGTCTTTAATATTAATGCGTTAGCGCAAGCCATCAAGCCAGTTGTGATACCAGGGGAAACCTTGAAGACGACAGTGGTTAAATCCGGAACGGAGCGCCAACAAGGGGTTGCGTACTTAGATGATGGTACGATGATTGTCGTGGAAGATGGACAATATTATATGAATCAAGAGATTGAAGTGGTCGTAACGAGCGCCCTTCAAACTGCAGCAGGCCGTATGATTTTCGCTAAACCACTGCATAGCCAAAAGAAAATTAAACAATAAAAGTTAATTTTATGATTACTTTGAATCCTTGCGGATTTGTTTATAATAACGGTAACGTTGCACCGGCTCGAGCCTAGTGTCTCTCGCCTAAAAAACTCAAAAAGGGAGTACGGAATAAATTCCGAACTCCCTTTAATTCGTCTTTTTTGCGAAACACGTTACTGTTATTATAAAATCCGCACGATTCTTCGTAATCATGGTGCTTAATTTTCTTTTGGTTGGAGCAATCAACGACCTGCTGACAATTTGAATAAATAGAAAAAGAGGATGGACGAATTTCGTCCATCCTTTTTGTTATTCAATGTCGATTTCAAATGGTTCGTCAATGGTTTCCGAGACGTATTTACCATCTTTCTTACGTTGTTTCACACATTCTGTTAATAAGTATTCGATTTGTCCGTTGACTGATCTAAAATCATCTTCTGCCCATGATGCGATAGCAGCATATAATTTAGATGACAGTCGTAATGGAATTTGTTTTTTCTTTAAATCAGCCATCGTTAGTATAGGCTTCCTGTGTTAACGATTGGTTGAGCATCATGATTGCCGCAAAGAACAACGAGTAAGTTAGAGACCATCGCAGCTTTACGTTCTTCATCTAGTTCTACGAGTTCTCCTTCGTTTAAGCGTTCTAACGCCATTTCAACCATTCCAACAGCACCGTCTACAATCATCTTTCTAGCGTCAATAATTGCAGAAGCTTGTTGACGTTGAAGCATTACTGCAGCGATTTCTGGAGCGTAAGCAAGGTAAGTGATACGTGCTTCGATGATTTCAAGACCTGCATTTTCAACGCGTGCTTGAATCTCATCGCGAATACGTTTTGCAACGACTTCACTTGAACCACGTAAGCTTCCTTCATCGGCAATGCCATCACCCGTTGTGTCGACGTTTGGAGCTACATCATATGGATAGATACGCACGATATTACGAAGCGCGCTATCACATTGAAGAGATAAGTATTCTTTGTAGTTATCTACGTTGAAGACTGCTTTAGCCGTATCGACCACTCTCCAAGTAACAGCGATTCCGATTTCAACAGGGTTCCCTAGGCAATCGTTAATCTTTTGACGAGAGTTGTTTAACGTCATAATTTTTAGAGAAATTTGATTTTTTAAGGCATTTAAGTTCGCTTCAACGCCGCCTGTAGTGCTAATTGTGACCGGAGTGCTTTGACGGTCGACATCACCGCTTTGGCCTAATTTTGTTTTGGCAGCAGGGTTTACAGACACGCTAAATGGATTTACAAAATAGAAGCCAGGTTCTTTAATACTTCCTGTGTACTCACCAAAGAGCGTCAAAACAATCGCTTCTTGAGGTTTAACAACTTTTAGTCCTCCAAAAAGGATAAGACTGCTGATAAATACTAGAATGCTGAGGATAATACAAAATACTTGAAGCCCGTCGTTTCTAATCAATGCAATTGAGGAAATAAAGCCTACAACTGAAAGGATTAATAGGAGTAAAATGCAAAACAACGCAGCAAAACCGTTAGACTTTGTTTTTAAAATTTTTTCGTTCATAAAAAAGACTCCTTTGTCTATTTGATATCTAAATGATATCACTCTGAAATCCAAAAAGCAATATAAAAAAAGAATTATTGGTAAAATTTCCCAATAATTCTTAGAGATAAAATTGAAACTATAAAACAAGTAATAAGATGAACGTTACAATCGCAAGTCCACCTTGTTTCCAGATGATGCTTCCAAAGCCCGAAACATTGACGGAGTGTACTCAATATGCTATTCTATCCATTGTATAAAAAAGAATCACTACGATTTAGAAAGGAGAAAGGCATGAGTTATATTTCAGTAGAACATCTTTCTTTCTCATATGAACAAGAGACAGTACTTGAAGATATTAGCTTTACGGTGGAACCAGGTCAGTTTGTGATTTTGACTGGGGAAAATGGAGCAGCGAAGTCTACTTTAGTAAAAAATATATTAGGACTCTTAACACCAAAGAGTGGGAAAGCCACTATTGCAAAGAAAAATAGCAATGGCGAGAAGTTATCGATTGGATACGCTCCACAACAGATTTCTTCTTTTAATGTAGGGTTCCCATCAAATGTGTATGAACTTGTGGCGTCAGGTCGTTACCAACAAGGGCGCTGGTTCAAGAAATTAAATGCAGAAGATCATGAACATATCGAACGCTCTCTCAAATCCGTAGGGATGTGGGAGCAACGCAATAAACGTATCGGAGATTTATCAGGAGGACAAAAACAACGCATCTGTTTAGCACGAATTTTTGCGACAGACCCAGATTTATTCGTCCTCGATGAACCAACGGCCGGTATGGATAAGGCTTCTAGAGAACGATTCTATCACTTATTACACCATGCTTGCGATCATCACGGGAAAGCCATTTTAATGGTCACTCATGAGGAAGAAGCGCTTGAACAATACGTGGATAAACATATCCATCTGCAACGAAAGGAGGATTCTCCATGGAGATGTTTTTCTATGGTTTCATGCAAAGAGCATTCATCTCAGGAATAGCGATGGCTTTTATCACGCCAATTCTTGGATTGTTCTTAATTCTTAGAAGACAGTCGCTGATGGCCGACACCTTGTCGCACGTGTCCCTTGTTGGGGTAGCGCTAGGATTTCTTTTGGGGATGAATCCAACACTTACAACGCTGATTGTGGTAATTATCGCAGCAGTTTTCATCGAAGCGATTGGAAAATACTTTAGAGGATATTCTGAAATTACCGTTGCAATTCTAATGTCGGGAGGAATGGCAATTGCCCTTATCCTGATGAATATGCAAAAAGGACGTTCAACATTAAGTGTGGACCAGTTCTTATTCGGTTCTATCGTGACGATTACGCAACAACAGATGATGATTATGATTCTACTAGCAGTTGTCGTCGTTGCGTTATACGTGATTTTCCGTAAACCACTATATGTATTGTCGTTTGATGAAGATACAGCGATGACAGCGGGATTACCCGTCCGATTGATGACGAACCTCTTTACGATTATTACAGGAGTTGTGATTGCAGTGATGATGCCAATCGCAGGGTCCCTTCTAGTGTCCGCTGTTATTGTACTGCCAGCGTCAATCGCGCTTCGAGTAAGCAGTAAGTTTAATGGCGTTATTATCGGCGGCATTATCATCAGTCTGATTGGATTCTTTGCAGGACTTTCAGCATCTTATATTTACGAAGCGCCTCCGGGAGCCGCGATTACATGTGTGTTCCTTGTAATCTTATTTATCTCATTTATCGTGAGCGCCTTACGTAAAAAAGCATAATGAACAAAGCTTACCATTGATTTGGTAGGCTTTTTTTATTTCTTGAATTGAATGGAAAAAGGGTTTATACTAAGCGGTAACCAGTGGTTAGTATCGACAATTGAGGTGTTGAAATGAATCAATTCATTTATCGTTTAATTTCAAAAAGAAAGAGAATCAGTCCACATATTGAAAAGTTTGAGTTTGATATTGGGATATTCATTGTTAGTATTTGGGTTGTTGAAAAGGATAACCAATACTTCTTAATTGATAGTGGGTTAGCTAAATTTTTACCACGAATGGCAGAGTATGTTGTTCGTAATTTTTATGATAAAGAAAGAGTGTCTGGAGTATTTTTAACGCATGGACATTCTGATCATATTGGAGGAATTCCAAGATTAAAAACACTATTACCAAATCTTCCTATTGTTATCGACAGCAGAGAAATTCCTTTTGTCTCAGGAGAAAAACCATATCCTGGTCGAGAAAAGCTAGAGCCTATCACTTTTAAAAAGCAGGATTTAATTGAACTGGGAACTCCCGAATCAAATGCATTGTTGGAAAAAGCAGGGCTCACGGCAATTCATTCACCAGGGCACTCGCCGGGACATACCTGTTATTATCATTCAGAGGATAATCTATTAATTGGAGGAGATCTTCTGACGACGGACAGAGCGGGAGTGTTAAGCGCACCAATGAAAGAATATACAGCAGATATGCCGAAAGCTTTACAGACAGCTCATTCCGTATTAAAAGAATATAGCCAAGCTATACTTTCTGTTGCTCATGGTGGAGAAGTGAAGAACGCATTGCAAGAAATGGAGAAAAGTGAATGGTTTCAGAACAGTTAACAAGGGATAGAATCTTAGAAGCGGCAAGTAGTCTTTTTGCAGAAAAATCTTTTCAGGAGGTTGGGATTCGAGAAATTGCCAAACGTGCAGGATGCTCTCATACAACCATTTATCTTTATTTCAAAAATAAGGATGAAATTCTGTTTGAAGTTGCCAGTGCCCCACTAGAAAAGTTATATCAAACTTCTTTAGAAATCTATCAATCGAACGAGAGTGTAGAGGATAGATTATTAGGAGTTTGCCATCATTTTATTCGCTTTGGATTTCAATATGCGAGTTCTAATCAGCTTCTATTTATTGTTGAAGGGGAAGAAGTTGATTTACCCGAATTCACAAAACCAATTAATCAGTTAAGAATGAAGAGTTTCAACATACTAAAATCTTTAATTGAAGCAGTATTACCTCACTCAATCAGTGAAGAAAAATTATTCAATATTGTCCGAGGAACCTATTTGTTTTTACAAGGAATGGTGATTAACTACGCTTCTGGGGATTGTGGATATAACGAAAGACTGCAGACAATTGTTACAGATTACTTAACTTTCACATTATTGGATCGAAAGAATCTGTAAGAAAATAACTATTTTTGGAGGACAAGCATGTGATTATACAGGCGTTATGGAGTCTGGTGACGATTCTAGCGGTCATCGCGCTCGGCTATCTTTTGCAGGCCAAGGGATGGTTTCAAGAAGGATTCAGTAAGAGCATTGCGGATTTGATTTTGAAAATTGCTTTGCCAGCGTCCATCTTTGTTTCGGTATTAAAATTTATAACAAGAGAACAACTCGTGAGCTTCTTTGGAGCGAGTCTATATCCGTTGATTACGGTGATTCTAGGGTACATCGTGGCATGGGGCGCTGTAGTTTTGTTCAAAGTTCCGGTTGGAAGACGTGGGATTATGCTCAATACATTCGTGAATGCGAACACTGTCTTTATGGGATTGCCGCTCAACCTCTCTCTTTTTGGAGAAGAAGCGATGCCGTACTTTTTGGTTTACTACGTGATTAATACATTGTCGATTTTCACCGTGGGAACTTATGTCGTAGCGATTGACCGTCCTGATGGAACCAAAAATAAAGGAATCGAGTGGAAGAGCCTCTGTTCACCGCCGCTCATTGCGTTTCTAGTGGCTTTAGCAGTTGTGGCGCTTGGCATTCCAGTTCCAACGTTTGCACAAAATTCCATTAATATAGTAGGAAGTTTAGTGACACCATTGTCACTCATGTATATTGGAATCAATCTCCAGCAAAGTGGTCTTGGAACGTTGCGCATCGACCGTGATACCGTACTTGCTCTAGCAGGGCGCTTTATTATTTTCCCAATGTTAATGGTATTGGTGTTACTTATTGGAGGAGCGGATAATCCCTTATTAAAAGAAACTTTTATTATTCAGTCGACTATTCCAACGCTGGTGATTATGCCTATTTTAGCGGCAGAAGCTAAAGGAGATGTTGATTTTGCGACGAATGTGGTGACGATGACAACCATTGCTTACTTAGCAGTATTGCCATTGTGGTCGTTATTTTTATTTCTAATTTAACGCAATTACCATATATGGTAATTGCAGCATACAAAAAAAGCGAAGAACCAATTTGGCTCTTCGCTTTATTTCATTTTATCTTATAAAAATTCATGTTTATCAAAGAAGTTACCAAGTTCTGCTTTGATCGTTTGTGCTTCAGTATCAATCTCTGTAATTTTGATGATTGAAGAGTAGTCTGTTACATTGTGGTTTGAAACCCCTGACTCACAGAATACAACGGCACCTGCTGTTGTTGAATCAAATTCTTGGATAAGGCTACGCATACCGTTGATTGTACCGCCAGCTTTTAAGAAGTCGTCGACGATTAATACGTTTGATCCACTAGCTAATGTACGTTTTGATAATTCCATTTTCTCAACGCGAGAAGAAGAACCTGAAACGTAGTTAATACTTACTGTAGAACCTTCCGTAATTTTTGAATCACGGCGTACGATGACGAATGGTACGTTTAAGTAGTTCGCAACGGTTTGTGCGATTGGCACTCCTTTTGTTGCAACGGTCATCACGGCATCGATTTTCTTATCTTCGTAAGCAGATGCAATCATTTTCCCTAAATCATGTAATACATCTGGTTTTGCAAGTAAATCAGAAAGGTAAATATATCCCCCTGGCAATAGACGGCTTGCATCGTTCATTTGCTCTCTTAGTTTTTCCGCAGCAGCCAATGCTTGTTCGCGTTTGATTTTCGGAACAAAAATCACGCCCCCTGCAGCACCCGGTACTGTGCGAATAATCCCTACACCTTGCTTTTCAAAAGTCTTCTTGATAATAGCAATATCCTCACTAATAGAAGATTTTGCGGACTGATACAATGCTGTAAATGTTGTTAATGAGATTAACGTATGTGGGTTATCTAATAGACGTTGTGTCATATCGACTAAACGTTCACTTCTTTTTAATTTCATCGTTTCGTCCTCCTTTTTTTCTTTAAGACACTATTATAGTATACACAAAAGTACGGAAATTACAATTTTTTAAACCTGTAATATTCGGGAAATGAGCGATTAAAACCTTGAAAATCAAAAGAATGTTCCTGAATTCATTTAGAAAAACTAAAAACTAGTCTTCTTTCAGGAAATTTACGTTACTATTCCTGAAAATAATAAAGAAAAACGAGCCTAATAGACTCGTTTTGTTATATACGTTTGAGTTCGATGCCAACAACGCCATATTGAGCTTGTTTTTCTTTGGAATAGTAAGTCAACATATCATCGGGATGTGCATTGACCACGTCTTCTGGAGTATACCCGCATTTTAATAGCGGTAGGCTCTCGTATAGTTCTGCAAAGTTTTTAAAGATATGCAACTGAACCACTTCGCAGAGTGTTGTTTGCGAAGCGTCCAGGGTATTGGTAAATCGAATGTGATCACCAATTTGAATCGATTGACGCTTTTCATCGTAAAGACGGAGTTCAATCGTTTTTTGACCGGAGGCGATGGAAGCATACGGTTTTGGAAAGAGAGTCATCTCATGAAGCATGACTAGTTCTCCTTGTTTAAAACGAATTTTTCAACGGCAACAGCAACACCATCTTCGTCGTTCGTTGTTGTCACGAAGTTAGCAATTTCTTTAATCGAATCAATCGCATTTCCCATCGCAACGCCTAGACCAGCGTATTCAATCATGTCACGATCGTTTTCGTGGTCGCCAAGGCACATTACTTCATCGCGTGTAAGGCCAAGTTTATCGGCTAGATGATGCACGGCTTTGCCTTTGCTCGCTTCAGGGTGAATCACTTCGAGGTAGAAGCCAGCACTACGGAAAATGTTGTAGCGGCTCTTGAAGTCGTCAGAAAGATTTGGTATTAATTCTTCTAACACTTCAGGTTCATCTACAAACATGATTTTGACGAATTCTTTATCGGTTGGAATATCTTTGTATAATTGGTGCACGATTGGCATCCCTACAAGTTCACTTTCATGAATCGAGTATTTACCAACTGTTGCAGTTGGAACGTAAATCGCTTCTTCGTCGATGGCGTGGTAGTGCACATTGTATTTTGTAGCGTAGTCGTTCACGCGCTCTAAGTCATCATGTGTCATTGAGAAGCGAACGGGTGCTTTTTTCGAACCTGTTTGTTGCACCAGAGTTCCGTTGTAAGTTACGACATAATCGTGGTCATTCACGAGGTCGAGTTCTTGCAGTAGTCCTTCAACACCAGGATATGGGCGTCCTGTACAAAGAACCACATAGACTCCTTGAGCGCTTGCAGCGTTTAAAGCAGCCTTTACGCGTGGTGTGATTTCGCGTTTTGAATTGAGTAGTGTGCCGTCGATATCGATGGCGATTAATTTGATAGCCATAGTTCCTCCTTGAAAATTGTTCAATAGCGTTAAGTAGTGTTTTGAGCTGGATAATTGGACGTCTTTAAAATAAGAATCTGAGCAAAAATACAATGCTTCTTATCCATTACGTAAAACTTTCGGAGAGTTCCGTAAAATATGGAAAACACAATATACCTTATAAGGTATATTGTGTTTTTTATTTATAAAAAGTAATTGGTAGATGATGCTCACATTCTGTGTAGTTGAGTTCACAATCGCAGAAATGGCGTGCGTTTCCCGAAACGTCCGCAGAACGTTGCACGTTCCTTCCGGCGTTCCGGTCCAACGTTCCATTTCTGAGCGCGATTGCTCACATT
>JAGZLX010000003.1 GCA_018364485.1 Granulicatella adiacens | reverse complement strand
GCTTGGAGCAAATCCTCTATCCCCTGTAGACGGGAAGAATGGGAGCAAATGCACCCCACTAATCGCGCCTTTAAAATGTTTATCAAGAACTCCTTTTAAGTCCTTCATATTACTTCCCATGCTGTCTGAGTAAGTGATCAGCATTGCTTCGTTTTTAATTTGCATGGAATTCACCGTATCCCTTCAATTAATCGATTTAGTTTAATTTCCAAATGTCACGGTTGTAGTCTTCGATTGTACGATCACTTGAGAAGAATCCAGCCATTGCAATGTTTGTCACTACTTTAGCATTCCATTCATCTCTGTTTTCGAAATCGCGATACATACGTTCTTTTGTTTCAATGTAGTCTTCTAAGTCAAGTAGCGTCATGAACCAGTCTTTTGTTGTTAATTCGTGGTATAGACGTTCTAGACGTTCTTGGTTTCCAACTTCTAGTAAAGCGTCACTCTTCACGAATTCCACTAATGGACGGATAGCATCTCTCTTCGCAAATTCACTAGCGTTGTAGTCACCTTTTTCATAATGAGCAATCACTTCGTCACTCTTCTCACCGAAGATGTAGATGTTGTCGTCTCCAACTAACTCGTGGATTTCCACGTTGGCACCGTCTTCAGTACCAAGAGTTAATGCCCCGTTTAGCATGAATTTCATATTTCCTGTTCCGCTAGCTTCTTTAGAAGCAAGAGAAATTTGTTCAGAAATATTACATGCTGGAATTAAGTGTGTTGCAGCGGTTACGTTGTAGTTTTCAATCATTACAACTTGTAAGTATGGACTTACTTCTGGGTCATTGGCGATTAATTCAGATAATGAAAGAATTAAATGAATCACGTCTTGTGCAATGACATACGCAGGAGCAGCTTTCCCACCGAAGATAATTGTAATTGGTCTAGCTGGAATGTTTCCGCTCTTGATATCTAAATATTTATGAATCACATATAAAGCGTTCATTTGTTGACGTTTATATTCGTGCATACGTTTGATTTGGATATCAAAAATAGAATTTTCGTTCACTGTGATCCCTTGTTTTTCTTGTAGGTAAACACTTAAACGTTTTTTGTTATCAATTTTAATCTTGTCTAATTTTTCGCGAACAATTGCGTCATGGCGGAAAGCTTTTAACGCTTCTAATTTAGTAGCATCCTTTCTCCACTCAGTTCCGATTGTTTCATCTAATAATTTAGCTAATTCTGGGTTGGCATGCATTAACCAACGACGGAAAGTAATCCCGTTTGTTTTGTTATTGAATTTCTCTGGATAAATTTCATAGAAATTCTTCAATTCACTTTCTTTTAAGATATCCGTATGCAGTGCCGCAACACCGTTTACGCTATATCCGTAGTGAATATCCATATGCGCCATGTGAACACGGCCATGTTCGTCGATGATCGCTACTGATGGGTCTTCATATTTCTCTTTTACACGAGCGTCTAATCCTTTAATAATTGGCACTAAATGTGGCACTACTTTTTCTAAGTATGCTAAAGGCCATTTTTCTAACGCTTCTGATAAGATTGTGTGGTTTGTATAAGCTGTCATTGAAGACACGATTTCCACTGCTTCATCGAATTCAATTCCACGTTCCCCAAGTAAACGAATCAATTCAGGAATCACCATTGATGGGTGCGTATCGTTAATTTGAACTGTTGCGTACTCTGCTAAGTCGTGTAAGTTACTTCCTTTAGCAAGTGCTTCGTCAATTAATAATTGAGCACCATTACTTACCATGAAGTATTGTTGGTAAATACGTAATAATTCACCTTGCTCATCGCTATCATCTGGATATAAGAATAATGTTAAGTTTTTAGCGATTTGTGTTTTATCAAATGAGATTGAATCACTTGAAACTAAAGACTCATCGATTGAATCAACATCGAATAAGTGTAATTTGTTTTTAGTAGATTGTTCATATCCTAAAACATCAATATCAAACATTTTTGATGTTAATGTAAAGTCTGCAAAAGGTACTTTATAAGAAGTTTCAGTTGGAACTAACCAGCTTTCAGGTGTTAACCAAACGTTTGGCACTGCATCTTGTTGGTTGTTTTTGAATTTTTGTTCGAATAAACCATAGTGGTAGTTCAAACCAACGCCGTCTCCTGTTAAACCAAGAGTTGCGATAGAATCAAGGAAACATGCAGCTAGACGTCCTAGACCACCATTTCCTAAAGATGGTTCTAATTCGATTTCTTCGATTTCCGCTAATGTATGCCCTGCTTCAGCAAGCACTTCTTTTACTTCATCGTAAAGGCCTAAGTTAATTAAGTTGTTTGATAATAATTTACCGATTAAGAATTCAGCAGAAATGTAATACACTTTTTTCTTACCATTATTTTGTGGTAAGGCTGCGCTTTTTTCTTTTGTAAATTGTAATAATGCTAAGTAAACTTCTTCTTTTGAGCAGTCTTTTAACGACTTACCTAAGTTTCCTTCTACATATTGTTTAAAATCTTTCATTGTTCTCTCCTTTTTAGTGTGCGCGAGGTTATTTTTCTTCCTCGACTAACTCCTCTTTAACATCCACATTATGATGTGGATTTGCTCGATCGTACAATTCAGTAATTCCAAGTAAGAACTCTTCTACTGATTCCGTTAACTGCTCCTCTGTCATTCTCCATACCCAGTTCCCACCTAGTGTACTTGGAATGTTCATACGAGCTGTTTCGTCTAATTGTAGTAAATCTTGCATTGTTGCAACTGTCATACGGCTGACAGAACCAAATAGTCCGCGAAGTAACGCAAAGCTAATTGGCTCTTCGTCGCGGCGGTTTAAGTAACGATTACAAAATTCTCGAGTTTCTTCTGTAGCCGACTTATACCACCCTAATACTGTATCATTATCGTGCGTTCCTGTATAGGCAACCGCATTGACTGGATAATGATGAGGTAAATCTCCGCTCTTAGGATTTTCACCCATAAATCCGAATTCCAAGATTTTCATTCCTGGGAATCCAGTAGCTTCACGAAGGTTGATGACATCTTCATCCATGAAACCTAAGTCTTCTGCGATAATTGGCAATTCTCCGAGTTGCTCTTTCACCGCTTTAAATAAATCATACCCAGGACCCTTAACCCATTTCCCGATTGTTGCGTTTTCTGCTTCTGCTGGGATTTCCCAATAAGCTGAGAAACCTCTGAAGTGGTCGATACGAACGACATCAAACAATTCAAAACTTGCTTGTAGTCGTTTGCTCCACCAAGTGTATCCATCTTCTTTCATTGCTTCCCAATTATAAATTGGGTTCCCCCATAATTGACCTAGCGGAGAAAAATCATCCGCAGGACATCCAGCTACACAAAGTGGATTACCTTCTTCATCTGTTTTGAAGTAATGTGGTGTTGCCCACATTTCTACGCTGTCTGCTGCCACATAAATTGGCATATCACCAATAATTTGAATGAAGTTGTCATTGGCATATTTTTTAAGAGCATGCCATTGTTCATCAAAGAAGAATTGAGTTACACGGTGATATTCTAACTTATCCGCAAGGCGTGTGCGGTACTCAGCTAACGCATCTGGTTGACGACGTTTGATGGCTTCGTCGCTCCATGCTGTCCATGGTTTCATATCGAAAGATTCTTTAATCGCCATGTATTCTGCAAATGGTTCTAACCACTCTGCTTTCTCCTCTACGAATTTCTCGTATGCAGGAGTTTTTCCTTTTGCAAGGAAAGCAGCTACTGCCTTTTCTAAAACTGGACGACGTTTTTCATATAATAATGCGTAGTCAACCGTCGTTTCATCTTCGCCCCAGTTTGTAAGGACGTCTTCTTTATTAATTAAACCTTCTTCTATTAAAATGTCGAAGTCAATAAAGTTCGTATTTCCTGCAAAAGCAGAAAATGATTGGTATGGAGAATCTCCATAACTTGTTGTTCCTAATGGAAGAATTTGCCAATAGGTTTGTTTTGTACGAACAAGAAAATCTACAAAATCATATGCTGATTTTCCAAAAGAACCAATACCATAGTTACCTGGTAATGATGAGATATGCATTAACACACCTGATTCTCTATTGCTCATTCATAAATCCCTCTTTTCTATATAATAGATATTTCTACTAGTCATTGAATGCGCAAACATTGCGCAACCGTTTGCCTTAATATTAGAATATTTTGTTTAATAACTCAAGTAATATTTTCCAACTTTTTTATTCTATTTGTATATAACGGCGTTTTTATCGTGTTGTTAGCACTATTTAAATATTAATAACCTAAGAAAATCGCTTTAAATCCGCATTTTTAAGAAGTGAAAAAATTTTTTGATAAAAATACTTGCAAACGTTTCATGAAAGCGGTATACTGAGTTCAGTTAAGAAATCGTTTGCGTAATCTATAACGAAATTTAAGGAGGAAAATATTATGGCAAACAAATGGTTTACAAAATCATTAGCTCTTGGTTTAGCTGGTTTAGCATTAGCTGGATGTGGAGCAAAACAAGAATCTTCTAACGGAGGAAGCTCTGAGAGCAAAAAAGAATTCACTTTATATAGTAACAAGAGTGAAATTCAAGAAGCTTTAACAGCTTATGCAAAAGAATGGGGAGAAAAGAACGGAGTAACTGTTAACATTAAAACATGTTCTGGTTCATGTAAAATCTCTGACCAATTAAAAACAGAATTCACAGCTGGTACAGCTCCTGACGTATTCGTAATCGAAGGTCAAGCTGGTTACGACATGTGGAAAGACAGCATCCAACCATTAAAAGGTGACTGGATCGACAAAACTGAATTCGAATTCAAACAAGGAAACGACGTATACGGATTCCCAGTATCTGTAGAAGGATACGGATTAGCTTACAACAAAGACATCTTAACTAAAGCTGGTATCGACCCATCTACTCTAACTTCATTTGAAGCTGTTCAAAAAGCAATGGACACATTAGAAAGCAAAAAATCTGAGTTAGGATTATCTACTGTTGTAGCAACTGCAACTAAAGAAGGCGAAACTTGGATCATGGGTATCCACGACTTCGGTGCTTACTTAAGTTCTGGTCTTCCAAACGGCGACCGTTCAGTAACTGAACAAGTTCTTAAAGGCGAAATGGACAAAACTCGTTTAGACAACTACGCTAACTGGGTTGAATTATTATTCAATCACACAGAGAAAAAACTCTTAACAGTTGGTACACAAGAAGACATGGACTCAGCGTTCGCTTCAGGTAAAGCTGCTTTCCTACACCAAGGTAACTGGAAAGATCCTAACCTAAAACAATTAAACGCTAACTTCGAAATGGGATTCATTCCTTATCAAACTCTTGGTAAAGATAAAAACGCTGACGGATTATTCATCGGTGCTCCATCTTACTACGTAGTTAACAAAGACACTAAAGCTTTAGAATACATCAACAAATTCTTCAACGACTTAGCTGATACTAAAGAAGGTCAAGACTACATCGTAAACAAAGCTAACATGATTTCTCCATTCTCTAACACAACTGAGAAACCATCAGCTCCATTATCTCGTTTCTTAGCTGAATGGATTAGCGCGAAGAAACCTGTTTACTCATTTGATAACCCATACTTCATGCCTGATAACTTCTTAATGAACAAATTAGGACCAATCTATGGACAATATGCTCAAGGTCAAATCGACAAAGCTAAATTCGAAGAATTGATTACTAATCAAATCAAAGAAGTGCCTAGCTTACTTAAAAAATAATCATTAATATTGTTTGCATGGGGCCCACAGCCACTTTCAGTGACTGTGGGTTATGTGCTACAATAGAACCAAATCGGTGACTACCCTCACCGCTTAATTTTAATAAAGGAGGAACTCTTATATGTCTAAGAATAAGAAAGCTTTAAGCAGAGAAGCTCGTGCAAAACGCAATTTTTACCGCTTAGTGTTACCTGCATTTATCATCTTTGCACTTGTTATTATCGTGCCTTTCTTCTTAGGGTTCTACTACTCACTAACTGACTGGAAGAGCGTTACACAAACTAACTTACAATTTGTGGGACTTAAAAACTTTACAGACAGTTTATCGGACACACGTTTCCAATACTCTTTAATGATCACAGTAATCTTCGCATTATTTAACGTAATCGTGATTAACATTGTATCATTCGGCTTAGCTCTACTTGTTTCAAGTAAAATTAAGCTTAAAGACATCTTCCGTGCTGGATTCTTCATTCCAAACTTAATCGGGGGTCTTGTACTAGGTTACATTTGGCAATTCATTTATAACTCAGTATTCCCTGCTTTAGGTCAAATGATTGGAAGCGACTTTTTAATCAATAACCTATTCCTTGGAGATGTGAAATTAGCCGTTACTGCGTTAATTATCACAAACACATGGCAATATGCAGGTTATATCATGATGATTTACTTTGCAGCCCTACAAAACGTACCATCAAGTCTTGTAGAATCTGCTTCACTTGACGGTGCTAATGCATGGCAACGTCTACGTCACATTATCATCCCAATGGTAATGCCAGCGTTCACTGTATCGCTCTTCTTGACAATTACAAACTCATTCAAGATTTTCGATGTGAACTTCTCATTAACAGGTGGTGGACCTTCACTACTATGGCATGATAAAGCCATCCAAAGTACAGAGTTCATTACGATGAACATCTACAACACTGCTTCAGGAGATAACTTAATGGCTCAAGGTCAAGCTCGTGCTGTTATCTTATTCTTCATCTTAGTAGTCATCAGCTTGATTCAAACATCTATCACTAAACGGAAGGAGATTGACTTATAATGAAAAAACAAAAATTTGGAATCTTACTTCTCGAAATTTTAGGATTTCTCTTATTCTTACTTTTCTTGAGTCCAATCGTTCTTTTAGTGATCAACTCTGCAAAGAGTTCTGCTGACATCCTAGCAGATCCGCTTGCACTTCCTGCAAGTTTCGGACAACTTTGGACAAACATTGTTACTATTTGGAAAAACCCATCTATTAACTATCCTTCATCATTCTTAGCATCAACGATTATTACTGTGATTTCATTATTTACAATCACTTTATTCTCTGCTCTTGCTGCATGGGGATTAGTTCGTTACCGTTCTAAAGCTTCATTAGTGATCTTCTTCATCTTCGTAGCTTCAATGGTAATTCCTTTCCAAGTTGTAATGTATCCTTTAGTAACTTGGTTCAAAATCATGAGTGACGCCATTACAATGCCAATCTTCGGATTCAGCTTATTACGTTCTTACCCAGGGATTATCCTAGCGTACACAGGTTTCGGTATGTCACTTTCAGTATTCATGTTCCATGGATTCATCAAAGGTGTTCCTTTAGAAATCGAAGAAGCTGCTGAATTAGACGGATGTAACAAAATGCAAACATTCTTCTACGTAGTTCTTCCAATCCTAAAACCAATCTACGTTACAATTTTAATCTTGAACGGTATCTGGATTTGGAACGACTTCCTATTACCACTTCTATTACTTGGTAAAGGAAATGCGATTCAAACATTACCAATCGCGGTTTCAAACTTCGCCGGTTCATTTACAAAACAATGGGATATGATCTTAACTTCAACATTACTCATTATGTTACCAGTTATTATCCTATTCATTCTCGCACAAAAACATATCATGAAAGGTATGGTTGATGGAGCGATTAAATCTTAGAACCATTTTGGCACTGGATATGGATTTTTGTAAGTTCGTATCCAGTGTTTTCTTTTAGAAATCATTTATTACAAGAAAGGAGGAATACAGATGGCATCCACGATTAAAGACGTGGCTAAACTCGCAGGGGTCTCCCCTTCAACTGTGACGCGCGTATTGCAAGATAAATCAAGCATCAGCGACGCAACAAAGAAGAAAGTACGTCAGGCGATGGAAACATTAAACTATCACCCAAACGTCAATGCTCGTAGCTTAGCTAGTAATAAAACGAATGTCATTGGTGTAGTTCTCCCAGAAGACTCTGATGCGTTCTACCAAAATTCATTCTTCCCGGAAGTCATCCGAGGGATTGCGCAAATCGCTGCTGACCACCAGTACTCGATTCAATTATGTACAGGACAAGATAATCATCAGCGCTTAGCGATTCTAAAGGACACGATTTTAGGACGACGCGTGGACGGTCTAATCTTCCTATACGGGGAATTGGAAGACCCTCTTGTGAACTTTGCTATTGACCAAGAATTCCCAGCGGTGATTATCGGTAAGACACTTTCCCCGCTTATTTCATTTGTCGATAATAACAATGAAAAAGCGGGCCTTGATGCTACTGAATACATCATTAATAAAGGCGCCAAATCGATTGCTTTTATCGGTGGTCGTGACCAACTTTTCGTATCCAGAGAACGTCTTAATGGTTATATCAAAGCCTTAAAAGAATATGAACTTGATGTTAACGAAAAACTCATTGCTCAAGTAGATGAATTTACGATTGAGCGTGGTTACGAGACGATTAAAGAGCTTCTCGAGGTCGGAACGATTGATGGACTCGTGACAGCCGACTCCCTCTTTGCAGAAGGAGCTGCGCGCTATTTAAACGAGAAGCATATTCAGATGCCGATTATCACATTCGACTCTGTACGCCCTTCTGTTCAAATCGATGCTTATGTAGACGTGCATACCCTCGAATTAGGACGTTCTTCATTTAAAATCTTGCGTAACGTGATCAAATCGAATAATAGCAAGAATATGATGTGTTACCGTCAAATCGTTTCACACTCGATTAAAGAACTATAATTCAAATAAAAGAAGGCACAAGATTCCACGATTGGATTTTGTGCCTTTTTTGTATGTTTCTTCCTGTCGAGGTATCGTTTATATACGATATCGTTTAACCGCTATAAAGTTTCACAGCAACAAAAAACTCCCAAGCACGAATGCCTGGGAGTTCTCAATTGGCTTAAAATTAACGACGTAATCCTAAACGGTTGATTAGTTCACGGTAACGTTGAACATCTTTGTTACGTAAGTATGCTAACAAGTTACGACGGTGACCAACTTTTTTCATTAATCCACGGTTTGAGTGGAAGTCTTTTTTATGAACACGGATGTGATCATTTAAGTGGTTGATTTCGTATGTTAATACAGCGATTTGTACTTCTGGTGAACCAGTATCTCCTTCGTGTAACGCATACTCTTTGATGATTTCGTTTTTCTTTTCTTTAGAAATAGCCATTTCTAAACACCTCTTTCTTTTAATTTATGCCTTGTACTGAGTAAAGCGTTGGTGATTCGCAAAACTCTGTAAAAGGTCTGTGCTTTAAGCACTTAATTAATGTACCTTATTTTGAGTAAAATTGCAAGTGTTCTTACTGCACTTGTTTATTCTCTACACGGTCAAAGTAAACGTAATTTGATTTTAATGGTTGATCCGCCATTAACTCAGTGACCGTTACTAATTCGTAGCCTTCCGCTTGTAAATACTCGATAACAGCTGGAAGAGCTTCAACAGATTCTTCATGAATATCGTGCATTAATAAGATTCCGCCATTATGAGCTGTTTCTTTAATATGCTCGATTGCTTTCGCTGCATCTCTATATTTCCAGTCAAGGGAATCAATTGACCAGTTTACAATCGCGATACCAGCTTGTTCTGATACCATCTTGTTAAACCCACCATATGGCGGACGTAAACTCATTGGTCGCAAACCTCCGCTTGCTTTTGCAATTAAATCAGAAGTCTTATGCACTTCTTGATACACTTCATCAGCTGATTTCTTCGTCAATAACGGATGGCTGTAGCTGTGGTCTCCTAATTCATGACCTTCTGCAACGATTTGTTTAACGATGGATTCATTGCCTTCTACGTGGCTTCCTACGATATAGAACGTTGCGTGCGCGTTATATTTCTTCAAGATTTCTAACACTTTAGGTGTTGTCTCTGCACGAGGTCCATCGTCAAATGATAATGCAATTCTCTTCTTCCCTAGTTTTTCTTTTACAGTCGCTAGGTACGCTTCGTAATTGTCTTTTTCTGTTTCAGGAATCATGTTTTCGTTCATGTATGCAAATAATTCAGTAAATGGAATGGTCCATTCTGCATCTTGATCACTTGCATCTTTATATTTCACACGAACTCCATTTTGGATAATCGAAGCATCTAACTTCTTCCAGTTTCCATCCATAAATTGCGCAGTCACTTTAGCAGTTTGCTCGTCTGATAAACCATTTGCTTTTGCTTCATCTAAAGCCTTCTTCACGAAGAAGTTAGACACTGCGAGTTCATTGTTAAATAATTTAGCAATCTCGAATGGTTGTAATGTATCCGCAAATACTAATTGGTGTGAGAGCTCTTTAAATTCTAACTGTTCAAAACCACTCTCTTTTTGTTGATAAACAGACACATAGTAGTGAATATCGTTTACGTTTGAGATGATTTTTGTTTGGTACGCCTTGAAGAAGATAAGTGTCTTCTTAGTAGCTCCCGCGTACTTTTCAAGAACTTCTTGTTTCAACGCGTCCATTTCAGTCGCAATGGCTTCAATCGGATTACCAGAAGCATCTGTTGGGATTAACTCCTGCACTTCCATATTGCCTTTTGTTTCATCTTTCACGGTTAAATTCTCGTTATATTTCTTCGCATCTTCTTGTTCGACTTGAATAATACGTTTGAATTCTTCTTCATTGAACTGATCTGCCATAATGCGGTGAATTGTTAATAATTCAAAAATCAAAATAAGAAACGTTAAAATCCCAATGACCCAGAAAATCGTTTTATTCATTTTTTTCTTAGGTCTTTTCTTCTTAGGCTTTTTCCCACCAAAGAGTTCTTTTTCTTCCAGTTCCTCAAGAGCTTCCTCTTCGACTACTTCTGTTTCTTCGAAGTCTTCTGGAGCTTGCGTATATTTATTTTCCTTTTTTGAGTGCTCATCTTTGCCACTTTTGGCTCTTCGTTGAATGACCTTCTCCATACTCCTATACCCCTTAATCGAATACTATTTTTGTTTCTTTTGACACTCTGGGCACACTCCGTACACTTCCATACGGTGTCCTCTTACTTTAAATCCTGTCAGCTGTTCTGCAGCTTTTTCAACGTCTTCGAGTACTGGGTAATAAAGGTCCACCACTTTCCCACACACGTCGCATACGGCGTGATAATGTTGTCCTAAATCAAAGTCATAACGACTCGCGCTATCCCCATACGTCAATTCTTTTACGACGCCTTCTTTAATAAATAGATTTAAGTTATTGTAAACAGTTGCCACACTCACTTGTGGATCCTCTTTTGTCAACGCCTTGAAGATTTCTTCGGCCGTTGGATGCGTGTGTACACTTGCTAAAAACTCAAGCATCGCAACACGTTGAGGTGTAATTCTTACCCCTTTTTTGCGAAGTTGACCAACAACTTCCTTCAATTCTTCTTTATGCATACTATTACCTGATTTCTATGTACTAAGTTTTATTTTGTCATTCATTATTTTCTCAAATTTCCGGTTAAATTGCAAGTGTTTGAGTTAATATTTTTGTAACATTGTAACATTTTTGTAACAAAAGAAGACCCGCTCCTATTCGAGACGAGTCTTCTTGCCATTTTTATTTTTTGAGAAGTTTATTATATTGCATTCCTTCACGAAGAGCACTAGTGTCAGTACCCAACGTTTCTGCAATCGTATAGGCAAATTCAAAGGTTGCAGCTGGTCCACATCCCGTAATGAGTTTTCCATCTGTTTCCACGAGCTGTCCTGTATACGTTCCTTGGTTGATGTCTTTTTCTACACCAGGGTAGCAAGTATATTTCTTGCCCTTGAGTAATCCTGCACGGTGCAGTGCAATTGGAGCTGCACAAATCGCTGCGATAATTTTTCCTTTTTTAGAATACTCTTTTAGTTTCTTAATAAGAAATTCATCATCTCGTAAATGAGTGGCTCCTGGAAGACCACCTGGTAGTACGAGCGCATCGATATCCGCCCAGTAGAATGTATCGAGTACATCATCCATTTTTACAGGAATATGATGACTTCCAGTAATCACTTCACTGCCCAGTCCTACTGTGTGCACTGTGTGTCCTGCTCTTCTTAAAATATCAACCGTTGCAAGGCCTTCGATTTCTTCAAATCCTTGCGCGAAAAATACAACGACATTTGCCATTATTTTGGCCTCCTCTTATTTTTTGAATAAGCCCATTACGCCACGTGTAATCACACGACCAACTTCACGACCCACACTTGACATAACGTTCTTAGTGAAGCGGTCCATTGCTGAATCTCCGCGTTTTGTAGCGGCTTGACGTGCTTGACGCTCTAATTCTTTTTGTTCACGTTCGCGTTCTTTTTCTTCTAATTTTGCTTGTCTTTCAGCTTCTTTTTGCGCAAGTTCAGCTTCTTTTTCTTGTTTGAATTGTTCATCTAACGCTGCTAATTGTTCATGAGCAGATTCACGGTCAAACATTTCTGCATATTTATCGTAGAATGCTGATTGATTGATGAGTTGTTGACGAACAAGCGGATCGCCTGCTTCTAATTTACTCTTAGGAGGGTAAATTGATACTACTTCTGCAAAGCTTGGAGAACCATCTTCTTGAAGTGTTGAAACAACTGCATCCCCTACTTTAAGGTTTGTAATTACTGTTACTAAATCTTGTCCATCTTCTTGACGGAACGTTTCTGCTACAGCTTTTACGTTCTTTTGTTCAGCTGGAGTGAACGCACGTAATCCGTGTTGCACGCGGTTCCCTAATTGGCTCGCGATAGCATTTGGAATATCAGTTGGGTTTTGTGTTACGAAGAAAATACTAATTCCTTTAGAACGGATTAAACGAACGATTAATTCGATTTTCTCTTGAACCGCTGCATTGCTTTGGCCGAATAATACGTGAGCTTCATCGAAGAAGAAGACTAATTTTGGTTTATCTAAGTCCCCAACTTCTGGTAAGTTTTCGTATAATTCTGATAAGAACCATAGTAAGAATGTTGCGTATAATTTTGGTGTTTGGAATAATTTTTCAGACGCTAAAATATTGATGACCCCACGGCCATTTTGGTCTTGTTTAAATAAGTCATTGATTTCAAACGCTGGTTCACCGAAGAATTGGTCTCCACCTTGTTGTTCTAATACGAGTAAGCTACGTAAAATAGAACCAATTGATTGTTGTGCGATATTTCCGTATAAGTTACGTAATTCCCCAGCATGTGCGCCAACGTAATTTAACATTGCACGTAAGTCTTTAATGTCGATTAATAATAATCCTTGGTCGTCCGCTACTTTAAACGCAATGTTTAAAATCCCTTCTTGAGTTTCGTTTAAACCTAATAATTGAGCTAATAAAATTGGTCCCATTTCTGAGATTGTAGTACGGATATTAATTCCGTTTTCCCCAAAGACATCCCAGAAAGCAACAGGATATGAGCTTGGTTCGAAGTCTTCTACATGAACTTTTGCCAAGCGTTCTGCAATCTTCTCAGTTACTTCGCCTTTTTCAGCAAGGCTTGCTAAATCCCCTTTAATATCTGATAAGAATACAGGAACTCCTGCTTCACTTAATTGCTCCGCTAATACTTTTAACGTTACAGTTTTACCTGTACCTGTAGCCCCTGCAATGACACCGTGACGGTTTAGTTTATTCGCCATAAATTGTGCTGGTTTTGAACCATATCCGAAAGAAATAGTTTGAGTCATAAAACTCCTCCTTTTATTTTTACACTTCTACAATATTACAGAAAGCGCTAAAATGCTACTAAAATGAAAGGAAAAATCTAGATTATTTGACTTGTTTTGATATTCAAAGTATATTTATTTAGAATAGAAATATAATTCAAAGGAGAACCCATGATGAAATGGAAAATTATTGCAGATTCTGGTTGTGATTTACGCGAAATCGAGAATCTTGCTCCAGATACACAGTACATTAACGTACCACTAACAGTTCAAGTTGGTGACAAACACTATACAGATGATGCGTCTTTAGATATCGATGCTATGATGATTGAAATGTATCAAACGAAAGATCAAACAGCTTCAGCCTGCCCTAGCCCAGATGCATTCCTTGAAGCTTATAAAGGTGCAGAAAATGTCATCGCCATTACGATTACAGGTGGTCTATCAGGAAGCCAAAATAGTGCTCAATTAGCAAAAAATATGCTTTTAGAGGAAGCTCCTGAAACAAATATCGAGGTATTCGATAGCCTTTCAGCAAGTAGTGAGATGGTTCTTTTCGTACAAAAAGCCAACGAACTCATCTCTCAAGGCCTCTCTTACGAAGAAGTCGTAGCTGCATTAAAGGATTATTTAGCAAGCACAAAACTATTATTTGTCCTTGCACGTGTCGATAACTTAGTGAAAAATGGTCGCTTAAACAAATTAGTCGGCGCCGTAATCGGAATGCTCAATATCCACTTAGTCGGAAATGCATCTCCAGAAGGAACTTTAAACCTTCTTCACAAAGCAAAAGGTCAAAAGAAAGCTGTCCAAGCACTTTGGGCTGAAATGAAGAAAAATGGTTACAAAGGTGGCCGAGTGGTCATTAGCCACTGCAGTAATCCAGAAATCTGCGGCTTAATTCAATCAGCCATTCATGGTGAATTCCCAGAAGCGGACGTTTCAAGCATTCATACAAGCGGTATCTGCAGCTATTATGCAGAACAAGGCGGAATCCTAATGGGATACGAGGCTTAAACTAAATAAATTCGAAAAGACTCTCTAATCACTCGATTAGAGAGTCTCTTATTTTTATTAAAACAATGCTTTTAATTCTACATCTGGATGTTTATCTTTGAACCAGTTTAAGGCAAATTGGTTTTCGAATAAGAAGACTGGTTGGTCAAAACGGTCGCGACATAATAAGTTTCGACTTGATGACATATTTGGATCCAGTTGTTCTTCGTCAATCCATCTGGCAATCTTGCTTCCAATTGGAGTCAAGATTACTTCGGCATTGTATTCATTTAATAAGCGGTATTGGAACACTTCGAATTGCAGTTGACCAACGGCACCAAGGATATATTCTCCTGTATGGTAAGTCTTGTACAATTGGATAGCTCCTTCTTGTACTAACTGCTCGATTCCTTTATGGAATGATTTTTGCTTCATCACGTTTTTTGCAGAAACTTTATTAAAGAGCTCTGGCGTAAATTGTGGTAGTGGTTCGAACTGCACAGCGTTCTTCCCTGAGTAAATCGTATCTCCGATTTGGAAGTTCCCTGTATCGTAGAGTCCAATGATATCGCCTGCTACGGCTGCTTTAACTGTTTCACGGCTATCGGCCATGAATTGCGTTGTATGTGATAATTTCATTTTCTTTTGCGAACGGTTCACGGTAATATCCATCCCTGGAGTGAATTCTCCTGAACAGATACGTACAAATGCGATACGGTCGCGGTGAGCTGGGTTCATGTTTGCTTGAATCTTGAAGATAAATCCAGTGAATTGTTCTTGAAGTGGATCAATGAGTTCGCCTGATTCAGTTTTCTTTGCAGATGGACTTGGCGCAAAATCAACGAACGCGTCTAAGAATGTTTGAACCCCAAATCCTGTTAAAGCAGAACCGAAGAATACAGGCGTTAATTTACCAGCCGCAATCTTCTCTTCATCAAAGGCATTTCCTGCTTCTAATAAGAGTTGAGCGTCTTCGATAGCTTGGCTATATAGAGTTGATTGTTTGAACGCATAATCGCCGTCCACTTCGCCATCTTCGTTCAATGGTAAGAAGTCATTATCATCGTTTTCTTCTGGATGCATCAATTCTACACGTTTGTTGTAAATGTCATATAACCCTAGGAATGTTTTCCCCATCCCCATTGGCCAGTTCATTGGATACGCGTCAATGCCTAATACTTCTTCTAGTTCCGCGATTAATTCTAACGGTTCACGTCCATCACGGTCTAATTTGTTGATAAATGTAAAGATTGGAATTCCACGCATACTACAAACTTCGAATAATTTCTTCGTTTGCGGCTCAATCCCTTTAGCACTATCGATGACCATCACGGCACTATCCACGGCCATTAACGTACGGTACGTATCTTCTGAGAAGTCCTCGTGCCCTGGTGTGTCCACGATATTAATATGGTTCCCATCGTATTCCACTTGCATTACCGAACTCGTAACAGAAATCCCACGTTGTTTTTCGATTTCCATCCAGTCAGATTTTGCAAACTTCCCTGTTTTCTTCCCTTTTACGGTACCGGCTTGACGAATCGCACCCCCGTATAAGAGTAATTGTTCTGTAATCGTTGTTTTCCCAGCATCCGGGTGGGAAATAATCGCAAAGGTTTTGCGAGATTGTACTTCTTCTTTTAAGTGTGACATGAGTATCTCCTTCGTGTTTATTCTCAAGTATTATAGCCGATTTTCACGATTTTTAAAAGTTTAAAAACACCCTCTAGAAGGATTTGAGAAAGTGCGGTATACTTATAGACAGTAAAATGTCTTTCAGGAGGTCGCTCAATGTCGAAAGAATTACCCATTATTTATATCAGTTTAACCGGAAATACACATAACTTTGTCACTCGTTTAAAAGACCATTTACGCTTTTTGGAACCCTCTTTAAACGTGACACTAACGAATGTGAAAGACCTTGTCAAAGGACAAGAAGACTACTTCAAAGTAGGTAAACCATTCGTTGCCTTTCTTCCAACTTACTTAGAAGGTGGAAACGGCGTGGATAATGGAGACGTCGAAGTCTTAACGAATCCATTAGGCGATTTCTTAGCCTATGAACATAATTACGCGCATTGCTTTGGTGTCATTGGTAGCGGAAATCGTAACTTCAATAAGCAATTCTGCCTCACTGCTCGTCAATATTCTGAACGCTTTGGATTCCCAGTGCTCGATGAATTTGAGCTTCGTGGAAGTAACCGTGACGTAGAGCGCATTGCCGCAATGCTTCTTGAAAAAATCTAAACACATAAATAGGCCCGCAGAAAAATTCTGCGAGCCTTCTTTTTTATTTAAAATAGTTTTTGCATTTCTCACTAAAGCCAACTAACGCTTCCATTGTTGCCGGTTCCATCGCGGTATGTCCTGCAGCCTGTGCAAAGATGAGTTCTGCGCCATCGACTGCTTGAGCGAGTTCAAACGCCGCACTTGGTAAACAATCCACATCATAACGTCCGTGAACGATATGCATTGGAATTCCTTTGAACGCATCTGCACGGTTCAAGATGTAATTATCATCTTCTACAAAGCAATGATGGTAGAAGAAATGACATTCCATTCGCGCAATCGTTAGCGCTCCGCGAATCCCCGCTTCATCCCAGACAATCGGATCATACGGAATCAACTTCACGAGTCCATGTTCCCACTCTGCCCACGCACGAGCTGCCTCTAAGCAAATCGATTCATCTTCTGAAGTCAGACGTTTGTAGTACGCATTGACTAACTCTCCTTGTTCCTCAACTGGAATCGGCGCTTTAAACTTCTCGAAGTTCTCTGGATAAAAATGAGATGCCCCATTTTGGTATAACCAATCGACATCGCTTTGACGACCTAGGAAGATGCCACGAAGCATTAATCCTACGACACGTTCACGGTGTGCAATGGTGTAATGTAAGGCCAGTGTTGTCCCCCAGCTACCACCAAAGACAAGCCATTTTTCAATGCCTAATGCAGTCCGGATTTTCTCCATATCGGCCACTAAATCCTGCGTCGTGTTCTCTTCTAAAGACGCAAACGGCGTACTCTTTCCGCATCCACGTTGGTCGAATTGGATGATGCGATAGAACTCTGGATCAAAAAACTGACGATTCGCAGGAGAAGATGCCCCTCCTGGTCCGCCGTGTAACACAACGACTGGATGTCCTAATGGGTTCCCTGATTCTTCTACATAAATGGTATGCAAGGGGCTCACTGGAATCATGTGTTCCTTGTAGATTTCGATTTCTGGATATAATTCTGTTCTCATTTCTTGGCTCCTTTAATCACTTCTTGTACTCTCTTTTGAAACTCAGGTAAGACTTCTTTTTCAAACCATGGATTTTTGGCCATCCATCTACGGTTTAAGGGCGATGGATGTACGAGTGGAAACATTTTTGGTAAGTACTCTTTATACGCCTTCACCGTTTCCGTTAAGTTTTTCTTCTTTGTCTCTTTTAAATAATAATCTTGTGCGTATTTCCCTACAAGAATAATAAGTTCAATATCTGGCATTAAGGCTAGCGTTTCTTCATGCCATTTCTCAGCAAAACCCTTGCGCGGTGGAAGGTCTCCAGATTTACCTTTTCCTGGATAATAGTAATCCATTGGAACCACTGCAAATAAATCGGATTGATAGAAGAAATCTCGAGTTACACCCATCCAGCTTCTTAAGTTGTCGCCACTTTGGTCATTCCAAAACAAGCGACTCTCTTGCGCTTTAATACCAGGCGCTTGCCCTACAATCAGAATTTTCGCTTTTCGTGGTGCAGAAAATAAAGGCGCTATGCCTTCTTTTGTATACTCTGCATTTTGAGGATCTGCTTCAATTTTTTTGATTAATTCATCTAATTTCGTCATATAAATTCCACCCTTCTCACTTAGCATACTCCGATAGTGCTTCTTGTGCAAATGCTTGACGACTTCATGCAAAAAAACACCTAACCTCACGTGTGAGATTAGGTGCTTCCACTATTTTATTTTAAGCGCGGTGTTTTCAAAGTACGAGGAAGTGTTTTGCTTGAAAGCACTCGTGGTAATGTATGTGATTTTGCTTTTGATGCTGGACGGTATGAAACCGGTCTTGTAGCACGTGTATCAACATACATTTCTCTTGAAGTATTTGAACGACTTGAAGCCGATTGTAGCGCTTGTTTTGTTACTTGTTTTTTCGCTTGTGAGCGAAGTTTTGGATCTGAAACTTTATTTCGCGGACGATATACACGTTGCGGTACAGCTTCTGTAGCGACTACTGGAGTGCTTGTGCCTTGTGCTCTAGTTACAGAAGCATTCGCCCCATTTCTTTGAGCAGAACGCGTATTTCCAGTTCGAGCTCTACGATTATTCTTGCGCGCCTTATTTTGTTTTCCTTTAATTCCGAAGAAAACAGCGATGATAAGGACGATATAAAATATTCCCTTACCGAGTCCTTCACCAATTTTGTCCGTATCTAGTTGATCAAAGAAGTTATCAATCTGATCAAAGATATCTTTGCTTTCAGAGCCTTTTGAGTTCCCTTTCGAGTCACTCGCGTTTGAATTATTGGAATTTGAACTATTGGCGTTTGAACTCTTTTCGTTTGAGTTCGAAGCTTTCGCAGCCGTAGTAGTTTCCACTTTGTCCTTGGCATTTGCTAAGTCTTCTAAAAATTTTGTTCGTTCTTTGTCAGTTGCCGTGAATTGAAACGCTTTTGTGACTTTCCCATCTTCGACATGAAGCAGATCATAATAGATAACATTGTGGTCTTCAATGGTCTCAACAAATGATTGAACTATGAGGCTATTATCTGTATCTTGATATACGTAAAGTCGAATACCGCCCTTCCCTGTTGGAAGGTTTTTAATTTGAACGGGAACTTTAATCTCTTTATATTGAGGATTATTATAAGTTAACTTAATCGTCACTGTCGCATTATAATCTTCCCCATCCACAAAGTTGATTTTTTGTTCAAAGGCGCCTTGTATCTTCATCTTTGTGGTGTCTACCGGTTGTGGAGTTTCAGCATTGACTGTTGAAACACGTGCAAAGGTTCCTACTAACAATAAAGTGGCAATCAGTACCGCAAGCCATTTCAACCCAAAGAAAGATTTGTTAGCTTGTTGTTTCATGATTATTTACCTGCTTCGTCCCAAACTTTACGTCCTGATGCTAATGAAGCAATGTTTTCAGCAATTTTTGCGTTGTTTTGTCCATCCATTAATACAACTGTATTGTTTGGACCTTCAGCAAGAGCTTTTTTAGCGTCGATTGCTAAGTATTCTAACGCAGCAGCATTTAAGTTAGATTCGTTTAATGCATTGTTGATAGCTGTTAATTGAGCAACAGTTGCTTGAGTGTCAATTGCGATTTTTTCAGCATGTGCACGAGCATCTGCTAATAATTTGTTGTTTTGAGTTCTTGTATCCATTTCAACTGTTTTTTGACGAGCGTCAGCAGCGATTAACGCAGCATCACGTTCACGGTCAGCAGTGATTTGTTTGTTCATCGCTTCAACGATGCTTTGTGGAGGAATTACTTCACCGATGTTAACACGGTCGATTGTAACCCCGTAAGAGTCTGTTTTACCGAATACACGTTGGTTTAAGTCAGTGTTGATTTTGTTAGTACCACCAAGGATTTCAGCCATTGTCATTGTACCGATAATGTCACGTAATTCGTTTTGAATATCTAAAAGTAATAATCCTTCTGGGTTTGTGTTTCCATATAAGTATTCTTCAAGATTATCTACGTGGTATTTAGCTGAAGCGTCAATTGTTAAATTAACGTTGTCTTTTGTGATGATTTCTTGTGGATCTAAGTCTAATGAACGTTGACGCATATCCACAACGTAAGCAATGTTACGAATGATTGGTGTTACAAAGTGTAATCCTGGTCCTAATTCTCCAACATAACGTCCGAATGATTGAACGGCAGCTTTGTGTCCTTGTTGAACGATACGAATTGATTTGAAAGCAATAATTAATAAGATTAATACTACGGCGATAATTAAGATTGTTACTGGCATTTTAAATTTCCTTCTTTCTAAATAGTTACATATACTAATTTTTCTGGATTGATTTCCTCAATCACTTTTACATATACCAACCCATCCTCGTAGTCAATGACTTCAAGTGGTTGTCCTTCTTCGACTGACATAACATCCAAAATTTTATATGGATAGTTCCGTCCTCGGTAATTAAACGTTCCGAAGACTTGTTCGGAGAACGCCTTAAACTGTCCATGCAATAATGTTTTAATTGCGTCGGGCCAGTTTTCAACTTTTTTCTGATGACTTTCGACTTCATTTTCAATGACCGTCCGGAAATAAGTTGATACGTCCGTTGAGATAATCTTCAAAAACGCTTCTTTTAAAGAGGGCTCAATCGTAAAGTTAATCCGTTCAGTCTTATTTTCGTTCGACCATGGTTGTTTTCTCATACCCATTCTCCTTTCTTTATATCTCTTGATGAACATATTATAACACGTTCTGAATATAATACAAGTGTAATATCTTGTAAAATGTAAAATTTTCACCTAGAGTGCATTTTTGTTCAAAAACATTGATATAACAAGGATTATTTTATATGAAAATATCCAAATTTCTGAGCAGATAATATTAAGAAACTATAAAATTCCAAAAATATAATATATTTTGTGGTTTTTGGTTATGAGAATAGCTTTGCTATTTTTTATACTAGAGTAAAAAATAGACGACTATGAAATAGTCGTCTATTTAATGATTAATACCTTATTTTAACTCCCAAATATATTCGAATTCACCTCTAATGAAGCTAAAGTTACTCACTCTCAATTTCTTCAGTTTCTGTAATAATGTTCTCTAACAATCCCATTCCTTTACGAACGACATCGTTGCTAAATTGTTTTCCAACACCCATTTCGTTTAGACAATTTACGAGCTTTTGCAAAAAAATATGCGCCGAATCATCTCTTATAAATGATATAAATACAATAAAAGCATTCCAATCATTCACACCAATTCCAGAATCATATATTTCTCTGGTTATAGATAGTCGTCCATAGATATGTTCAACAAAATTAATTTTTCGTTTTGCTGGTTTAAAATTATAAATCCGATTTCCATGAGCAGCTCTATTTCTAAATTCTAGTAAAAAATACAGAGAATCCATAAAGAAATTCTTTTCTACTTCTTTAATTTCATGCACTTCCCTCAAAAAGAAATCAGCAATAATTTTTTCTTTTAATTCCTTTTTTTGCAACTTTATAAATACAATTAAATTCCCGAAGCTTGTCCCTTTTAACAAAATCCATGGTGGGCAGTTATTATAAGTATCTCTATAATGTTTGAATGGATGGATATCATCATCTAAAATTCTATTGAACTTTTCAAAGAGTTTATTTATTTCGTATCCATTTCTAAAAGGTTTACCCAAATTATAATTCGTTATTTGTAAATAATCTGATTGATTAGAACCGTACTTTTCAGCAATTCGATATGCGACGATACTTCTTAACTGATGTTCTAATGTTTGAATTGTACTAAGCACAAGATCTCTTAAATTAGTATCAAACAAATATAAAGCAAATAAATCTTGAAGCGTTACACCAGGTATAAACCTTTCCTCAGAAAAATTTGGATCTAAGAAATAGGATTTATATCCATTTATAATATCGTAATAACTGTAACGATGTAGAATTCTTTTTGAAAACTCATAATCATGAATTTTCATCCCTCTATCCTTTAGAATATCTAATTGTTCCTCTAAATTTTTAAAAGGCTTATTCATTATCATCCCCCCACAAATGCAAAAAGAGCTACAAGTTAAAACTTGTAGCTCTTCTATGGACGGCACTCCGTCCCCGCATTAATATTAATTAAATACTACAAGTAATTTGGATAATTGTCAATTAGTTTAACCATTTTTATATTCACAATCCAACTAACAAATAGTGAATATATATTTTGTAGTTTCAAATAGAATGTGTCGTTCATCAGATTCTTCACCCGTTCTAGAATTAAAATACTCTCCGTACCTTTGTGCAATTCATTCTGCTTTTTTCCAAGGTAGTTCTTCATCCAGCGTTAGTTCACGAAATTAATCTGAGTAATCATACTATCATCATATAATTACGTGAAAACATAATCAATGGGCTTACGAAATCAAATGAATCTTCCTAAAACAACAAAACAGCCAAGAAACCTGATAAAACCAGTGTTTCTTGGCTGTTAGCATCTTTAGCCGACGCTGCCTTCCATCTCGTACGCGATTAAACGGTTTAGTTCAACGGCATACTCCATTGGAAGTTCTTTTGTAAATGGTTCAACGAATCCCATAACGATCATCTCTGTTGCTTCTGACTCGCTAATTCCGCGACTCATTAAGTAGAACAGTTGCTCTTCTGAGATTTTTGAGACTTTGGCTTCATGCTCAAGCGCTACTTTATCATTATGAATTTCGTTAAATGGAATCGTATCTGATTTCGACTTGTCATCCATAATAATCGTGTCACATTCGATATGCGAAATAGAATAATCTGATTTCTTCCCAAATGTTACTTGACCACGGTAGTTCACCGCTCCACCATCTTTTGCAATCGATTTTGAAACGATTGAACTTGAAGTATGTGGCGCATTATGAATCATCTTCGCACCTGTATCTTGGTGTTGGCCTTCTCCGGCAAACGCAATTGATAACATTGTCCCCTTCGCGTATGGTCCTTCTAGGAAGACGGATGGATATTTCATCGTTGTCTTCGCTCCAAGGTTTCCATCGATCCACTCAACGGTTGCGTGAGCAGCGGCTTTGGCACGTTTCGTTACTAAGTTATACACGTTATCTGACCAGTTTTGAATCGTTGTATAACGGCAGTAGCCACCCTCTTCAACGAAGATTTCTACAATCGCCGCATGCAAGCTGTTTGAAGAGTACGTTGGCGCTGTACATCCTTCTACGTAGTGCACGCTTGCTCCTTCGTCTACGATGATGAGCGTACGTTCGAATTGTCCCATGTTTTGGTCGTTGATACGGAAGTACGTTTGAAGCGGCACGTCACATTTCACGCCTTTTGGTACATAGATGAACGTTCCACCTGACCATACAGCTGAGTTTAACGCCGCTAATTTGTTGTCTGTTGGTGGTACTAATTTTGCAAAATACTTTTTGAATAATTCTGGATATTCTTTTAACGCTGAGTCTGTATCTGTAAAGATGATTCCGAGTTTATCGAACTCTTCTTTCATATTATGGTAAACCACTTCAGACTCGAATTGCGCAGAAGCTCCGGCTAAATACGCACGCTCTGCTTCTGGAATTCCGATTTTCTCGAAAGTATCTTTAATCTTCTCAGGAACATCATCCCAAGAACGTGCTGGCTTATCGCTGGCACGTTTGAAGTACGTAATCGCATCAAAATCAATATCTGAAAGGTCCGCGCCCCATGTTTGCATTGGCATATTTTCGAATGCCTTCAATGATTTTAATCGGAAATCAAGCATCCATTGTGGCTCGTTTTTCACTTGTGAAATCGTACGAACGACTTCCTCGCTTAATCCCATCCCTGTTTCATAAACAGGTGTTACATCCTCATGAAAGCCATATTTGTAATCGGCTAATTCAGGAACTCCACTCATTTTGTCACCACTTTCTTATGCTTTCTCATTTTCTACGGCACGTTCTAATGCTTTCCACGCAAGAGTGGCACATTTAATACGCGCTGGGAATTTTTGAACACCGGCAAGTAACGCCGCATCCCCTAAAGGTTCTTCATCCACGGTTTCACCCTGCACTAGACTTGAGAAATCTTCTGCTAGAGCGACCGCTTCGTCAACCGTCTTTCCAATAATCGCATCACTCATCATGCTGGCACTCGCCATACTAATCGTACAGCCGTGTCCGTCAAAGTGAACATCTTCGATCACGCCGTTGTCATTTACAACGAGCTGCAACTGCAACACATCTCCACACGTTGGATTATTAAATTCAATCGTTGGAATGCTCTCATCATCTACCAATCCTTTATGGTGAGGATGAGACGAATGATCCAGAATCACCTGACGATAGAGCTGATCTAATTTAGATAAGGCCATATTGGAAAAACTCCTTTACTTTTTCTAATGCTTCTAAAAACTGTTCTGCTTCTTGAAGCGTGTTATAAATATAAAAACTTGCACGGCATGTTGCTGGTACATCGAGCCATCGCATCAAAGGTTGCGCGCAATGATGTCCTGCGCGAACCGCAAATCCTTCCATATCGAGCGCCGTTGCGACGTCGTGTGGATGAATTCCGTCGATGGTAAAACTAATGACTCCAGAATGCTGTGCTGGGTCACTTGGCCCGTAGACCGTCACACCTTCCATCTCCTGCATCTTCGGTAAGAGATACGCGACAATTTCTTGTTCATGCTGGTGGATATTCTCCATGCCGATTTCTTCTAAATAATCAATGGCAGCGGCCAGTCCAATCGCTCCTGCGATATTTGGCGTACCGGCTTCGAATTTCCACGGCAATTCATTCCATGTACTCTCCTGGTCATAAACGAAGTCAATCATTTCGCCACCAAACTCTACAGGATTCATCTCTTGAAGAAGTGCTTCTTTTCCATATAAGACGCCAATTCCTGTTGGAGCCAGCATCTTATGTCCACTAAAGGCATAGAAGTCACAGTCTAATGCTTGGACATCCACTTTCTGGTGCGGCGCTGCTTGAGCACCATCTACAACAAGAATGCCTCCTACTGAGTGAACCATTTCAGCCACACGTTTCACATCCGTTACCGTTCCAAGAACATTTGAGGCGTGGTTAATCGAGACGATTTTCGCCTTCTCGGTTAAAGCTTGTTCTGCTGCTTCGAAATCTAATTCGCCCTCTTTCGTTAATGAAAAATAACGTAAGATGGCTCCTGTTTGTTTGGCTACTTGTTGCCAAGGCACCACGTTCGAATGGTGTTCAGCAGGGCTAATCCAAATTTCGTCCCCTTTTTGCAAGCGTCCTGGTGCAAATCCTTGTGCCACCCAGTTCAGGCTGGTTGTTGTCCCACGCGTAAAGAGCACTTCTTTTGTGCTACTAGCATGGATAAATTTCGCCACTTTAGCTCGAGCCGCTTCATACAAGTCAGTGGCTTCCTGAGCTAACGTATGCACCCCACGATGAATATTAGCATTGTGGGTCGCGTAGAATTTCTCAACGGCTTCTACAACTGGACGTGGCTTTTGCGTTGTCGCTGCATTGTCTAAATAGACAAGCACTTCATCGTTGACTTCACGCTTTAAAATCGGAAAGTCTTCTCGAATCGTTTTACTAATCATAGCTAGCAACCAACTTTTGTTCAATCATGTCCACAAGTTCTTTTTGAAGAGTACTTGAAGGAATTGAACGAATTACGGCTCCTAAGAATCCACGAATCACAAGGCGTTTTGCCTCTGCTTCTGAGATTCCACGGCTCGTTAAGTAGAATAATTGTTCATCATCCACTTGTCCCACGCTCGCTGCGTGCCCTGCCGTTACTTCATTTTCATCGATTAATAGAATTGGGTTCGCGTCTCCACGTCCGCCCTCAGAAAGCATGAGTACACGACTTTCTTGTTGGGCATCTGCGAATTTCGCACCTTTAATAATATGTCCAATTCCGTTAAACGTTAAGGTTGATTTATCTAAAATAACACCGTGTTGCAAAATATGTCCTACTGAATGTGGCGCATAGTTTGTCACACGTGTATCAATTCCTTGTACTTGGCGTCCTGTTGAAATACCGATAACGTTCACTTGTGAATGAGAACCGTCTCCGCGTAATTCAGAGTCGAAGTCTGCAATCACATTTCCGTCATTCATAATGCCAAGCGCCCAGTTAATCGTTGCATCTTTTTCAAGGTAGCCACGACGGTTCACATACGCATCTGTTGATTGACCTAAAGTATCCACAGCCGCAAATTGAACTTTCGCACCTTGTTTTGCAATCACTTCTACAACAATATTTGCCGTATTCTTTTTGTCACCGACACTTTCAAAACGTTCTACATAAGAGACTGAGCTGTTTTCGTCCGCCACGATTAACACGTGCTTCACGAACGCTTCGTCCACTAGGTTATTTTGAACGAAATGAGATTCAATAATATCTTCTACGACTACATTTTTTGGAATATAAATAAATACCCCTGAGTTGACCATCGCAGCGTGATATGCTGTTAAGCTATCTTCATCAACTGGTACTGCTTTTGTCATATAGTACGGTTTTACGAGCTCTGGATATTGTTCCAGTGCATCAAATAAATCCATCACAAGAACGTCCTTCAATGCTGTTTCAACATTCATTTCTTCCCAGTAAGAGACTACACCTAGTTGTACAATTTTTGCACTTCCGGCTGCTGTTGGAATCACTTTTGGAAGTTCTTCAATCATTGAAGTTCCATCACCGATTGCTGATTGGAATAAGTTCCAACGGTGGAATTTCACACGTTCGATAAAAGGTAACTCTAGCGTTTTAGCAAGTTCTAACCCTTTTAAACGTGTTTGTAGAAACCACTCTGGTTCATTCTTTGTAAGAGAGAATGCGGTGATTTCTTCTGGTGTTATGGTTAATTTTGTCTCTGCCACAATCTCACTCCTACTCTTGATGTTCAATCTTGATTCCTAATTCTTCACTGATTCCTTTGTATCCTTCAGCTTCTAAGCGACGAGCAAGAGAAGCATCTCCTGTCATCACGACACGTCCGTCCATCATAATATGCACCACATCTGGTTCAATGTAGTTTAAGAGACGTTGGTAGTGTGTAATAATTAATGAACCAAAGTTGTCTCCACGCATTGCGTTTACTCCACGAGAAACAACTTTTAGTGCGTCGATATCTAACCCTGAGTCGATTTCGTCTAGAATCGCGAATGTAGGTTCAATCATTAATAATTGAAGAATCTCGTTACGTTTTTTCTCCCCGCCTGAGAAGCCTTCGTTTAAGTAACGTTCTGCCATTTCTTCTGGCATATCTAATAGGGCCATTTTTTCATCTAACTTCTTGATGAATTCACGAACTCCCATTTTGTCGCCTTCTTCGCGACGAGCGTTGATAGCTGAACGCATGAATTCTGCGTTTGTCACCCCAACGATTTCACTTGGATATTGCATCGCTAAAAATAGACCTGCGCGAGCGCGTTCGTCTACTTCCATTTCTAAGACGTTTTCGCCGTCTAATAGGATTTCTCCTTCTGTTACTTCATAGCTTGGGTGACCCATAATGGCTGCAGAAAGTGTTGATTTCCCAGTTCCGTTTGGTCCCATCACTGCATGAATTTCTCCAGTGTTAATCGTTAAATTAACGCCCTTCAAAATTTCTTTGTCTTCGATCGATACATGTAGATTTTTAATCTCTAAAGTTGCCACGATTCATTCTCCTTTATAATCATTCTATTCTGTTATATTTTATCCTAATTGAGAACGATTCGCAAATAGCCGCGCTTTGAAATCGTGTAATAATGCTTTTCATTTTCATGAAAATGAGGTATGATGGAACATATTTTTAAAAGAAAGGCTGATGCACATGCAAACTTATCCACTTATTGGTATTGCAGGAAATCATCGCCAAGATAACACGGAAGAAGATCGCTACATTTTATCGTATGCGCCAAATGGTTTTGTCCGTGGTCTTGAAAAGGCAAAAGCGATTCCTGTCATCATTCCCATCAGTAACCCAGAATTTGCAAAAGAATTCATCTCTCGGGTTGATGGACTTCTATTAGCGGGTGGACAAGACGTTTCTCCATTATTGTATGGCGAAGAACCACATCTTAATTTGGCACGTACTTATCCTGCTCGTGATGCGTTTGAGATTGAGCTCATTAAAGAAGCTTATAGACAACACAAACCAATCTTTGCAGTGTGTCGCGGCTTACAAATTCTAAACGTCGCTCTTGGAGGTACACTCTACCAAGACATCGAATCACAATATGAAAATATTTCTGTGAAACATACACAAAAAACAATGCCGAGCCAACCAACACATACGATTCAAATCGCAAGTGGTAGCGAACTTTCTCGAGTTCTTGGAACAACGACTCCGGTGAACTCTTACCACCACCAAGCGGTTAAACAATTAGCTGCGGATTTTGTCCCTGTTGCTTGGAGTACGGATGGCATCATCGAAGCGTTCGAATCTAAATCAGCTGATCAAAGCGTGGTTGCTGTTCAATGGCATCCTGAACTTTTAATTGAAGATAGCAATGTGATGCAAGGGTTATTTGATAACTTTGTGGAACGCGTTAATCGCTCAATACAAAATGCATAATAAAAAAACTACGAATTCTCAAACGTTTGAGAACTCGTAGTTTTCTTTTTTTATCTTTATTTTACTTCACATTGTTCACATGGAAGGTCTTCATCTAATAAAGCGTTAAATTCTGCTTTATCTACTCCATTTAAACGAACAATCCAGTTTTTCTCTTCTTCTAATTCATTTAAGAATTCTGGATTCTCTTCTAATTCGTCATGGAAAGTCACGACTGTTCCGCTAAGTGGAGCGAGTAATTCAGTTACTGCTTTTGCAGCTTCTACACTAATAATCGAATCTTCAGGAGTTACGGCTTCGCTCTTTAATAATTCCACAAAGCTCACATCTCCTAAGTCATCTTGACCCTTTGGTGAAAGACCAATCACATATTCTGACCCGTCTTGTTTAATCCATAATCCATTTTCACTATATTTCTTCATCTTATCTCTTCCATTTCTCTTCGTAAACTTCTTCTTTGAAACCGAATGTCGCTTCCCCATTATCTAACACAAGCGGACGTTTGATGAGCATGCCATTTCCTGCAAGAAGTTCTGAAGCTTCTTTATCGCTCATCTCAGGAAGTTTATCTTTTAGGCCAAGTGAGCGGTAAAGTTCTCCACTCGTATTTGCCATTTTCTTCCATTCTAAGTTTTGAGCTTTTTTAATCTTCAATAGTTCTTTTGCAGTTGGCGGAGTTTCGCGAATATCCTTTTGTTCGAATTTCACATCATTTAACTCGAACCATTTTAACGCCTTTTTACAAGTCGTACATTTTGGGTGAATATATACAATCATTTTCCATCCTCCTGACGTAAACGTAGCATTGTCGCATCTTGGTGGTTGGCACCAAATGCTGAATCTTCATCTTCAAAAATCGTACTCTTGAAGTGATAACGCATTGACATAATGAGCCCAATCCCCATCATATTTCCAAGCAAGCTTGAACCCCCTTGCGAAATAAACGGCAACGGAATCCCCGTCAATGGTAATAGTCCAATCGTCATCCCGATATTTTCAACCACGTGGAATAAAATCATCATGATAACGCCGGTTGCGATATACGTATAAAACTCATTTTTCGTATCGAAGCAGACACGAATCATTTGATAAATCAAGATAAAGTAAATCGCGATTAAGAATGTACCACCTAAGAATCCGAAGTTTTCCCCGATTGTCGCAAAGATCAAGTCAGACTCACGAACGGGTACATATACATCAGATACACCAAAACCTTTACCAAGCATTTTCCCTGAACCAATCGCCTTCAAACTTTGGAATAATTGGTATCCATTTCCACCTTGATCGCCGTATGGATCTAACCATGAATCGATACGCGCGAATTGGTAGTTCTTAAAGCCGATGTTTAATAGGATTTGACGGTTATACACTACTAAGTAAATAAGGAGTGCGCCGATTAATCCTGCTACAATAATAATTGGAAGTAAGATTTTCCAGCTAATCCCTGACATAATCAGAACGCCGCCCAAAATCATTAAGAATACAAGTGTTGTCCCTAAGTCATTTTGCAAAATAACGAGTACTAACGCTGGCGCTGCCCATAAAATTAATTTTACGAATAATTGCCAATCCGTATGTGTACTCTTATACTTCGTCTTCATATTATGCGAAGTAGCGACTTTGGCTAAAATCAAAATATAGAAGATTTTCACCACTTCGGAAGGTTGGAAGGAGAAGGTCCCAAATCTGAACCAACTCTTCGCACCAGTGTCGGCAAATGTTGCTCGGTCATAGAAGAACAGAACGGCCAGTAACATAAGGAGTCCTAAAATATAACCCCAAGTGGTTAGTTTCCATAACTGTTCCGAGTCAAACTGCATAATAATGATAATCGCGACAACCCCTACTACGTACCAAACGACTTGCATCAGTACCATTCTTAAAGAGGTGTTCCCACTAATCAAATAAGTTGTTGAGAATAAAGTTGCAATACTAATAAATGCTAATAATAATACAGGAAGGATGACGCCATAATCGATTCGTGAATCTTTATCGTCATACATTAAGTTCTTCTTTTTCATCCGTTACTCCTTCAGTGTCTTGTTTTGGGTGTCTAAAGCGGTAAACAATCACGTTCAACACGCCCCCTAAAATCATTACATTGGCAATAAAATACAGCCAAATCATAAATACAATCAATGTCCCAAACGCTCCATTAGCCGTAAAATTACGACCCGCGTAATGAATATAAATCGAGAATAATTGCGAAATCAATACAAATCCAATTGTCGTGAATAAGCCTCCTGGAAAAGCATACAGGAATGACCATTTCACATTAGGAATTGAATAGTACATGAAACTCATGAGTAAAAAGACGGTTCCGAATAAGAGCCCCCATTTTACAAATGAAAGATCTAAAATAATCGATGCTAAATTGAGCGAGAAGAATTCTGCGACTAATCGTAACACTTGCTCACCAAAGATGAAGATAATCGATACAGCAAATACGATTAAAATAGCTGCCATCGCAATGACAACGGCAAAGAATCGTTCAAAAATAAAATTTCTCCTCACCGGTGCGCCATATAAAACGTTTAACGAGCGCTGAATACTACTAAACATCTGAGACGCTGGCCAGAATAAAATCACCAAACCGATAGAAAGCGCGCCCCCATTGAAGTTTCCTAAGTAATTCCGAAGAATTGGGAATATGACTTCAGTAATATTGTCCGGTAAAATCGTTTCTAGTGTTTTAAAAATCACATCAATAGGAATTGGTAATAATGGAAGAATATTGGCAACCAGCATGACCATTGGAATGACAGATAATAACATATAGTACGCCATCGCTGCGGATTCAACGCCAATATTCACATGCATTAAATCTTCTTGAAAAATCCGCCAAAGCTTTGTTCCAAACTTTTTCAGTCGTTGCACGACCTTACTCCCCTTTCCTTTAAACCCTAGACACAATACTCTTATTATATCCTATTTATTGTATCATAATTGCCTACTTTTTTCTTGTTGAAAGAAGTGATTTTTACCCTTTCTATAAAATTAACGACTCCTCTTCCCCATAAAAAAATCTCAAGATTCACTTATAAGTAAATCTTGAGATTCAGACATCAAAAAAAGAGGATGCAAGCATCCCCTTTTCTAAAAGTTATTATTTACCTTCTGCTAATACACGTTCTTGTTCAACAGCAGCTTGTCCTAAGATGTTTAAGTAGTTCCATGGACGGTCGAATACTGGTTGGAAGAAGAAGTCTACATAAGCTAAGTCTTCGATTGTCATTTTGTTTTGGATTGCTAATGACAATGTGTTTGCAGAAGCTGTACAGTCGTATTTAGACATTACTTGTCCACCTACGATACGGTTTGTACCTACTTCGTAAACTAATTTCATGTAGATTTTTTCGTATGTTGGCATGAATTCTGGACGGTGGTTATCTACCACGTATACAGAACGTACATCTAATCCAAAGTGAGGTGCGCTACCTACGTTAACCCCAGTTGAACCAATGTTCCATCCGAATAAGTGTAATCCTGATGTTGATTGAGTTCCACGATATTTCACTTTATGACCGTTGATGTTTTTACCTACTAATGAACCCATACGTACAGCGTTAGTTGCTAATGGAATGTATGCATGTCCTTCGTTAGGGTTGTAGTTAACAGCACAGCTGTCTCCTGCAGCATATACATCTTTAACAGATGTTTCCATGTAGTCGTTAACGATGATTGCACCGTTAGGCAACGTTTCTAATTGGTCTTTCACTAAGTCGTTGTTTGGACGGAAACCAACACATAAGATAACCATGTCAGCTTCGTATTCGCCACCTGAAGTTACAACTTTGTTTACAACGCCGTTTTCGCCTTCGAATGATTTAACCATTTCGTTTAAGCGAACTTGTACGCCACGTGCACGTAAGTCTTCTTCTAAGATGTCAGTGAATTCTGGGTCTAAGTATTTGTTTAAGATACGGTCTAAACCGTCTACTAATGTTACTTCTTTACCTTCTAATGCAAAAGCTTCAACTAATTCGATACCGATGTATCCACCACCCACAACAACGATTTTCTTCTTGTCGTTTTTCTTAGCAAAGATTTCTTTTGCTTGGTTGTAGTTTTTACATAATTGAACGTTTTCTAATTCACGTCCTGGAATTGGAGGAAGAATTGGCCATGATCCAGTTGTAAGTACTAATTTGTCAAATGAATCAGTCTTTTCTTCGCCTGTTTTTAAGTCTTTTACTGTTAATGTTTTACCAACAGTATCGATGCTTGTTACATCGTGTTCCATACGAACTGTAGCTCCTAATGAAGCTAACTCGTCTGGACTTGAATAAAATAGTCCTTGAGGGTCTTTAACCACGCCTCCTACGTATAAGGCAATCCCACAAGATAAGAATGAAATATTATCATTTCTTTCGTATACAACGACTTCCGTTCCTGGATTGTCATTTAAAATTGTTTTAACTGCAGCAGTACCCGCATGAGTACATCCAACTACTACAACTTTCATGTATTTTCCTCCTATAAACCTGTTTGTTTATTTTATGCTAGATAAGAATCATTATTATCTATACCCCTATATCGTACACATTACCAGACAAAAAAGCAAACGATATCATTTTAAAAAATGTTATTTTTTTCTTGATTTTTCAATCATTTCCAACTGTTCGTAATCGGTGGCCATTTTCACGTTTTTTTATTCTAAATGAGAACAGTTATCGTTATTTCATCATTAAAAAAACTCTACTCCGCATTACTACGGAATAGAGCTTTGTATTATGATTCGTCCGAGTTTAGCTCTTCAAAGCGTTGTTTCATCGTCGGATTGTTCTTCACGAGTTTCTTCACGGTTAGGTCTTCTGCTTTATTATTCGCTAGGCGTAAATTATTTTCAGAAGAAAGCAATGCAGCTTTTGTCTTCTCCAGACTCTTAATCGTCTTGTCGATTTCATCAATGGCCGATTGGAATTTCTTACTTGCAAGTTCATAATTACGTGCAAATCCTTTTTTGAAGGTCTCAAGGTCTTCTTCAAAGTGCGTAATATCAATATGTTGGTCACGCATCAAGGCTAACTCTTGTTTATATTGTAATGAATTCAACGCTGCATTACGAAGCAAGGTGATAATTGGAATAAAGAATTGCGGACGCACTACATACATTTTCGGATATTGGTAGGATACATCTACAATCCCTGTGTTATAGAGTTCATTATCTGCTTCAAGTAAGCTCACTAGAATCGCATATTCACATTGTTTCTCATGACGGTCTTTATCCAACTCTTTGAAGAAGTGTTCGTTTTTCTTCTTCGTTGCTGTCTCGTCATTTTCGTTCTTCATTTCAAACATGATGGATAGAATTTCAATGCCATTCTCATCATATTCACGGTAGATATAGTCACCCTTGCTTCCCGTTTTGGCATCATTGTCCTTGCCAAATTCTGCGCGCGGGAATGCGGTCATGCGAAGACGATTAAATTCGATTTCGCAATGTTGTTCAAGGCTTTCTCCCACCATCTTCGTTGATTGTTTCGCCTTGAAATCTTTATAGAACGCAATCGCTTCGTCTTTTGCCTTTAACTCTAATTCGAATTGGTCTTTCTTTGAACGTAATTCTAATTCGTATTTTTCTTTTAGGGCCGTTTGTTGCACTTCTTGTTCTTTTTGTTGTAACTCTTTTTCTTGTTTCAATTCAAGAATCGTACGTTCTTTCGCGTGTAAATCTTCTTGGAATTTTTGTGACAATTCTACTTCTTTGAATTGGAGTTGTTGTTTTAATTGATCCAATTCTGCTTGGAGTGCACTAAATTCTTTCTCTTTTTGATAAAGTGCTTCTTGCACATTCTTTTCTTCCTTGACATCCGCATTCTTTAACGCTAATTCAAGCGAAAGAATCTTCTGTTCAAAGTTCGCACGTTCCTCATCATATAGACGCTTTTCTTGCTCTTTTGCGAGTGCCTTTTCCGTCTCAAATTGCTTCTTCGCAAATTCCAATTGCTTATGAACATCTTCTGCAAATTCCTTATTGCGCACTTGGCTCACAATATCTGCATACGAGTTCTCATCAATCGTAAACACCGTTTGGCAATGTGGACATTTAATCTCGTTCATCGAACCCCTCCTTTTTATTTCTATTTCATTCTATCACAATATCGAATTTGAGCACAGACCCAAAACAGTTCATTACCATATATGGTAATGAACTATTTTTTGCATACAAAAACTCTCCGCGAATCACTTTCACGGAGAGTCTCACTTTAAATTTATTATCCAATAAAGGCTTTGATTTGTTCTACACTTTGTGATGAGTCACAAACCACACGCACTTCGCCGCCACGAGCAACTAATAAACCAGGTACTGTTGGCATATTGTATTTCGCACGGAAAGCTGCTAACGCTTCGTTAGCTCTGTCTTCTGAATTGATGAAGTAAATTTCTTTTCCTAATGCTTCACGCACTTCGTTAATTTTTGGAGCAAAGCGACGGCAGTATGGGCAAGTTGGACGTCCTACGAAAAGAACGACTTCCTTTCCTTCACCGATTAACGCTTCTACTTTCTCAGCTGTTGTTTCCACAAATTGGCTTACATCTTTTGCAAATTGTTCCATGATATCCCTCCGTTCATTTTCCTTCATTATGACAACGAAAAAAGAGTAGCGCAACAAATGTGCCTACTCTTTCTTATCTTTAGGATTGATTTCTTTATATTTTTTACGAATGTATAATAAGCGGCAAATAAACGCTCCTAACATCCCGATGGCAATACCGCCAATGACATTGTCAATAAGAATCCCAATTCCAAAGCCGATGGCAATCCCAATCACCATGATGAGATTCAATACGGACATTTCTCTAATTCTATCTTTTGGATCTTGTTCTCTCATCGCAACCTCCTATTCAACGACGTTAATATGACACATCTTCATGGCGCTTAACGCGTTATCGTGTGACGCTGGCGTTACTCCTGCACAGGCACTTGCAACGACATTCACTGGCACATTGACAAAATGTGCTTTAGCAAGAAGTGCATTACTAATCACGCAAATATCTGTACAGATTCCAATAAGTGTAATGCTCTCTAAATCTGGCACTTCATTTTGAATAAGTTCCATTAACTTTTCTGAACCAAATGTTGGTTTTTCAACGCCTAATGCATGACGGTCTTCTAATGCTTTTTGGATTTTTGGATTTAACTCCCATCCTTTAGACCCTCTCACGCAGTGCACGACTGGCAAGTGACGTCCTTCCTCCGTTTGAAGATAGTCTTCACTGTGAGTATCCAGTGTATAAAATACCTTTCCATCGAAATTTTCAATCACCTCAACGGCATGGTCGATAATGGCTACGGCTTCTTTTGAGCCAAGCACTCCATCGACAAAATCATTTTGCATATCGACAACAACTAAAGCTTTCATTACTTTCCTCCTCATTACACATAAAATGCTTTTCGAAAACTAAAATAATATGACCCAACAATAATATATCCAATCCCTACAGCAATAATAGTCGCTGCCCCAAACTTCTCATAAAGAAGGAACGAAATCGTCCCACCTATTCCAAAACAGACCATGCTCGTAAAATAAAAGAGCACTTTCCAACGATCCTTAATCTGACCACGAATAAGACGCCCCAGAACTACTCCAATATCCGTTAAATAACCGGTAAAGTGAGAAGTTCGCACGATGATTCCATGGTAGAAAATAAACATCCCATTTTGCGTTCCGACAACAAATGAGAAGAAATACAACCATTTTTCATCTCTTAAACCGAATATAAATAATAGAAGCATCATACTTCCAAACAATATTAATAATAATCCATATCGTTTCGTTGGTTCAAATTTTTTCTTCGAAAAGAGCATACCGGATAAAATCCCACCGCATAAAAAACATAGAATCAATCCAAGCAACTCTAACATCGTTGCCCAATCACCTTCATTAAAGGCTAAAACAAATTGCGTAATATTTCCCGTAAAATGAGTCGTCGGGATAAAGAATAGTAGTAATGATATCACATTCACCATTCCAGCTAATAAACTCAGCAACGCAATCCAAATATCAAAATAAAATCGCTCTTCTCTCTCCATGAGTCCTACTTTCTAAGCCATAAACTATAATAAAGGATTCCCCAAATTGCAATATTCAAGAGGAATGTCCACATAAAATAGTGTTTTCGCTTTTTATGGTTAAAAATCACTAACCCAAGTAGTCCACCAAAACCTCCACCAAATAAACCAATCCCAAGCAATGTTTTTTCTGGAACGCGCCACTTTTTCATGACAGCACATAATTTATCAAAGCCCATCAATACAAATAGCAGCCCATTCATCCCCAAAAAGTACAGTGGAATGACGTTATTCTTTAACTCTTCCACTACTTGGCAAACCTTTCTTCGAGGTCACTCACTTCAAAAATATAGTCTCCACCAGAGACAAGACATGGAACTCCCACCATTCCCTGTTCTTTACGTGGAGTAAATACTTCTTCATTATCTCGTAATCTCAAGAATTCTTTTAAATTTCTCATACTTGCTGTAATATCCACTTCACGTGCTGTTACGCCCAGTCTTTCCATTGCCACTTTAAACGGTACGGTATCTGGACATAAGCTACTAAAATAGAGTGTTTTTTCGTTCATTTCATTGCTCCTTTACTACTTTCCAATCGTTTGTTGGAGGGCTTGTCTTGCTAATTGATCTGCACCCTTGTTTTCACTTTCAGGAATCCACTTTACAAATAATTGCGAGAAGTCTTTCAGTTTATTCTGGATTTCCTTTAAAATGATTCGATTCGATTCTTTTTTCGTATATCTTTTTGAAATGGCATCAGCGGTCACCTTGGAATCGGTATGCATGAAGATTAGTTCTTCCTGATACCCTTCCTCTAACAACCAACCTAACGCCCAATTAATGGCTGTGAATTCCGCTAAATGATTATCCATTTTTTCTTCCACAGAAATCTTAAACGGCAATTGTTCGCCATCTTTTAGCACGAGTACTCCCAATCCTACGTCTCCTGGATTTCCATTCACGGCCGCGTCTGTAAAGACTTTAATCATTTCCGACAACGACCACATGCGTCGCCTGAACGCCATGTGCTCCTCTTGTAATTTCAAAAGTCACCTTTTGGCCTTCATTCAACGACTTGAATCCTTCTTGTGCGATTCCTGTGAAATGCACAAAAATATCTTCGTCCGTTTTTGTATTTTTGATAAATCCATACCCTTTTTCGTTGTTAAACCATTTTACAATTCCACTTTCCATGTGAACTCCCCCTTTAATGTACCTTTATTATACTGTGTTTTTTCTCATTACACCGAAACTATGCCTTCAAAGTACGAATAAATGTCTCATCATTCTCGTACAAGCTTAATAATAAATTCTCTCGTTGCAGTTGCGCTTCTAACCACTCAGCTCCATCGCTGAAATAACGGTCCACAAACGGACTAACGCGAAGAAAATCAGATTGCGCCTTTTGCAATAACAGCTCTTTCATCTCTTCTTCCAAAGCGTTTTGCGTATCAATCAGTCGTTCAATTTCTACAAATACTGGATGATCATAGACCGAAACCACTTCTGATTGATCGACTTCGACCACCTTTTCGCTAAACGCATCATAGTATCGAATCTTTGAAGTCTTCCGATCCGTTAACCAACATTCTATTAAGAACCCTTTCCAAAACAGTTGTGTCAAAGGGCTCATCAGAAAGGCTTCTATAACGGTCCATTTCAATGGTGTTTGCATCAACATCAAGGTTGTTGCCATATAGTCATTCTGCTCTTCGGTCAATGGCTCGTCTTTTTTCAAACGTTCACTTAATTGTTGTAGCTTTTCGACTTCTGCTTGCGTAAAACGATTCTTTTCCTTTTCGCATAGCAGTGTACACTCTAGAACCTTATCCATTCCAAGTGCCGCAATCACATTTTCGTGAACCAGCCAAGCCTCTACTTGTTTAAATTGCTCATTTTGAATCGCTACTTTAATTTTCCACAACCAATAACTGGCTTCTGTTGGGAATTCCAATTGGTCCTCTTCAATATAATAGGTGAGGTCGTCCCACCGATTCGCCTTCTCAAGCAATTGGAAAAACTCTTCAATCTCATCTATATACTCATTCTTCTGTACTTTTTCTTCAAAAGCATCGATGGCATTCTCCACAAACGTTTCGAATTCTTCTTCTGAAAGTACTTCTAGTTGTTTCTTTTCCTCGCTCATAAACTTCACCCCTGTCTTATACTTTTCCATTATACTTTAAAGGCGGGCAATTAGAAAGCACACAAATAAAAAAAGGCTCATGACAATTCGCCATGAACCTAACCTTTATTCTTCTTCAAGTGGTAAAAATTCTACAATATCTTTGAAATTAACAACCGTTCGCGATTCACAAATATCTTTCATGCAAGTATTGGATGCATTCCAGTCAATCACAACGATGGCACTATTCGCCAATAATTTATAGATAATCCCAATCATTTCTTGTTCTCTAAAAGTAAATCGAATGCGATTGCCGACTTCCGGACGAATCGATTCTTTTACCTGCAAAATAATACGAACTCCTTCATCATAGGAGACCCCTAACAAATGCGCGATTCTCGATTTGCTCGTTCCTTTTCGAAGTTCCGTTTCAACAGTACTCTTGACATCTTTCGTGACACGTTTCGCCATTGCTTTCGCCTCTTTTCACGCCTGGCCAAAATCCTACACTACACACTTATCAAATTTATTATATCACAAATTGTTCCCTCTGTGGGCTGAATTTACTAATTTTCTGATTTAAAGGCTTTTCTTTTATGAAAAAATGACGTCTTTCATAAATAAAATTTGCTTTTCGGCGATTTTTTCAGGAGTTTTTGCTCATCCGTGAACATATATTTGTAAAACGCATTCATTTCAACTATACTTTAGATGTAATGAATGGAGGGATTTTGATGTTAGACCAATCAATCACAATTTTGAAATATGAGTACCATATTGCACCGGGAAGTTATTTCCATGTGGAGACACCTTGGGTAAAAGATGTTAGTGAGATTAAAACGGTCATCATTGATCAAGATAATGTATTTACGAAGATGTTGAGTGTTTACCCTAATAACTTTGTAATGTTTTTAGAGCAATTCCCTGAATATAGTATTTACCGGACAAATGTGCCGCTAGAACTTATTCCAACCAGCGATTCATACCGCGTTTGTTTTGAACAAGCGTGATTACAAGTGCAAAAAAAGCAGAACTTGGACAATCTTATTTCTCTGCGTCCGAGTTCTGCTTTTTCTTTTATTCTTCTATTGGTGCGAGTAAGCGTAGTCCGTTTAAGAGTACTAAAATCGTACTTCCTTCATGTAACATAACTCCCCAGCCGATGTTTGTTAATCCAAAGAAGTTAAGGACTAGGAGCATCACAACGATTGACATCGCAAAAATCATATTTTCTAAAATCACACGATGTAATTTCTTACTAATCTTATGCGCTGAAACGAGTTTTTGTAAGTCGTTTTTCATGATGACGATATCACTTGTTTCAATCGCAATATCTGTCCCATTTCCCATCGCAATACCGACGTCTGCTGTCGCAAGAGCTGGCGCATCATTCACGCCATCCCCCACCATCGCTGTTAATCCATAGCGTTCTTTTTGAGACTGAATCTTTTCTAATTTTTCTTCAGGCAATACATTGGCAACAACTTCTTGTACTCCAAGCTTCATCCCAATCATTTCAGCCGTTTCTCTTGAATCCCCTGTGATCATTGTTGTATGCACCTGTTGACTCTTGAAGTAATCGAGCACCGCTTTGGAAGCTTCATTTGGCAGGTCCATAAATGCCATCAAACCAACAATTCTATTATCTTTCACAACCGTTACAACTGTCTTGCCTTCGCTTGCCCATTCTTGCATGCGAGAAGCAACTTCCATAGAGCAGTCAACGGTGTCCAGTGGTTTAATAATATGGATTTCTTCGTTTCGAACGACACTTCGAACACCTTGTCCGACAAGTACTTCCACTTCAATTTCTTCTTCAAGTACTGCCCATTCATTAAATCTTTGAACAACTGCTTGGGCCAGTGGGTGTGTCGATTGTTTTTCCATCGCAACCACAGCTGGAATCATTGTTTCGTCTTCAAACCAGTAATCTGTTAACTCTGGAGTTCCTTTTGTTAAAGTACCTGTTTTATCAAATGAAATCACGCGTAAGTCTTGTAATTGAGAGATGGCTGCTCCACCTTTTGCTAAAATTCCCATTTTAGATAAACGAGACATCGCTGCTAAAGTTGCTGGAACGGCACTCGCTGCTAACGCACATGGAGACACCCCAATAAGGTATACCATTCCACGATAAAGTGTTGTATTTAAATCCCATCCCATAAGGAAGTATCCAAACAATAGGAAGATTGGCCAAACGATTAAAACGATGTTGACATAAATTGGTTCAATCTTTTGAATAAAGGTTGCTTGTTTATTCATTGAATGTTGTGCATTTTCCACAACCTTCATGATTTTCGCAAAGACTGTATCCGTACTTGCTGCAGTTACGCGCATCTCGATACGGCTTGATAAGTTCACTGTACTCGCGAACACTTCATCTCCCTCACCTTTTGAACGAGGCATGCTTTCGCCTGTAATAGTGGCTTCATCAATCGAAGTTAACCCTTTTGTGATGACTCCATCGATTGGCACTTGATCGCCGTGCAATACTTCTAAAGTATCTCCAACTTTTAAGCTAGTCACTTCAACGACAACGACTTCTCCGTTTTCTTGAATCAGACGAGCTTGCGTTGGATTCATTTGTAATAAGGCTGTTAGAGACTTACGGCTTTTCTCTTCAACGTATTCTTCAAGGAAGTGTGCTCCCGCAAAAATCAGAATGAGTAAAGCTCCTTCTTCTGCATTTCCAATCAACACTGCGCCAACTGCCGCAAGCGTCATTAGAATATGCACATTCGGTTGGAACTTCCCTTTCTTCTTGCTACGTTCAATCGTATCTTCAATACCTTCCATTGTTACATGGTAACCAGATAAGAATAACGTTAGAATGAATAAAATATTCGCAATCCCGTTCCCCATAAAATGAAGAACCATCCCGATAATGTAAAGGACGAGCCCTGCAATATAAAAGATAACTGCTTTACTATCATCGTGGTCATGACCGTGATGATGCCCATGTTCATGATGGTGCTCTTCATCATGTAAGTAATGATCTTGGCATGTTTCTCCTTCATGAGAATTTTCTTTATTGAATAAGTGGTCAAATTTATGTTTTAGGTTATGTGTTAGTTCTTTGAAATCCATGATATCTCCCCTCACTCTTTCTTGTTAAACACATCATACATGAACAGGTATTCATATGTCAAGCGATATCTTAGAATTATTCTAAATTATTTTTTACATAAAAAAGAGACTGGCAAAAGCCAGTATTTTTCGTGATTTGTTAAAATATATACAAAATTATATTTGGTTTTAAAAGCGGGAGTGGTATAATAGCCAAGTACATAAAGATAGATGCAGCACTGATTATCTCTTTGATAGCAACTACCATAATACATAGAAAATAGTTTTACATTTATACACCTATACCTTAATAGTGATTGATATAGGAAAATAATCAATTTTATTGTGAAAGGAATAACTTTATGGAAAACAAACTACCCTTTATTTATCGAACATTCTTTATCTCAATCGTTAGTGCATTATCTATTTTTATAATACCGATACCCATCGCCATATTCCTACTCATTAAGCATTATAAATTGATTAATGAACAGCAAGCTTTAATAGAACCTATACTTGAAACATACAATTCAATTGAATTAGCTAAAGAAAGATTAGAGAAGATAAATGCTGATTTAGATAATCAAGAAGAATTACATACTAATATTCTCAAGGAGTTTACTGAAGAAGGAGAAAACGAAAAAAATTCTATAATTGAAAAAGCTAATCAAGAAGCCCTCGATATTCTCTCTTCGTTAGAAGAATCTACAGCAAATCTCACGATGAAAAAAGATGAATTAGAAAAACTAAATAAGGAAATTGCTAAGTGCGAAAGAATAGTAAAACAAAATCGCTCAGAGGCTATGGCAATCAAAACTTTAAAAGAAAGCTCTACATATATCAAATTAGACACAAATAGCATTACAGAATATATCGAAGAAATCATCAATAACCTAAACAATAATGAATTACTAAATTCAATAATCAATCTACACAAAAATTCTGATAATTCAAAGCAACTTCGTTCACTAGCAAATGGTGTAAAAAAAGAAATTAGAATTACACTTGATGAATTTTCATCACGTTACACCACTAAGGCAAATCAAACAATTTACAACTTAATCGTATTAGGGTTGCAATCCGAAATTGAACTTATTATAAGTAATTTAAGATACGGAACACTGAACGAAGCAAAAGAACAAGTAAATGAATTAATTGAAAAATATCTCGTTATTGCTGGAAAAGGAAACCAAAGCATACTTCCAACCCTTACAAAATTTTTATTAAGCATTCAAGGTTTCTATACCGAATTAGTAGAGATAGAATACAAATATTATGTAAAGCGTGAACGTGAAAAAGAAGAACAACGTCTTATCCGAGAACAAATGAAACAAGAAGCTGAAGAAAGAAAGGCACTTGAGGCTGAACGTAAAAAGATAGAACGTGAAGAAAGTAAATTCACAGTAGAATTACAAAGAACAAATGAATTGCTTAAATCAGAAACAGACGACACTAAACTCGAACAGTTAAAGGCTCGTATCACTGAATTAGAACAACAGATGGCAGAACTTGAAAACCAAAAAGAAAGTATCGCAACTCTATCCAATGGTAAAGCTGGCTACGTTTATATCATTTCAAATAAAGGTTCATTTGGTGATGATGTATTCAAAATTGGTATGACACGACGACTCGAGCCTCAAGACCGTATTGATGAACTCGGTAGCGCTTCTGTACCATTTAAGTTTGATGTTCATGCATTTATCTTTAGTGATGATGCTGTAGGTCTAGAATACACATTGCATCAACGTCTAACTAATAATCGTGTAAATAAAGTGAACTATCGTAAAGAATTTTTCCGTATACCGATAAATGATATCGAAGAGTTAGTAGAAGAATTAGATCCTACAGCTGATTTCACAAAAACTATGTTGGCTCTTGAATATAACCAAACACTGGCTTTAGAACAGCAAGCAAGTTAGCTTAGTAGTATTTTCGTAATAGCTTGCTCCCTATTCGCTCCCCAAATCAATTTTCTCCCCCAAATATCAAACTACAGAAAAATAGACAAAAAGAAAAAGCCTTGATAAATCAAGGCTTTTTGTGTTTCTATTAACGACGACGTTCTTGGATACGTGCTGCTTTACCACGTAAGTTACGTAGGTAGTATAATTTAGCACGACGAACTTTACCGTAACGAACTACTTCGATTTGTGCTACACGTGGAGTGTGTAATGGGAATGTACGTTCCACACCAACACCGTTAGAAACTTTACGTACTGTGTAAGTTTCGCTGATGCCAGCACCACGACGTTTGATAACAACGCCTTCGAAGATTTGGATACGTTCGCGAGTTCCTTCAACAACCTTAGCGTGAACACGTACAGTGTCACCAGGACGGAATGAAGGGATATCTGAACGTAATTGTTCTTGAGTTAATTCTTCGATTAATTTGCTCATGTTTTTTCTCCTTCCAACAAACATTCATGACTTGGCCGCTTGTCCAATCAGCGGAATATCGTTATCTCTGAGTGAAGTCTCACTCACTCGAAATATACTATCATACTTGCCTATCAAATGCAAGCAAGTTTATCAATTTTTTTGACGATTTTTCTCCATAGAAAAACTACGAAGAATGCTCTTCACAACAGTGCTCGCTCGCTAAGTTATAGAGTTCTAATACATGGTGATCTTCAAGCGAATACCACACGTGTTTTCCGACTTTTTCGGCCTTCACAATATGATGAGCACGAAGCTTTTTCAACTGATGAGAAATCGCAGACTGCTCCATTCCAGTACAGTTCATTAAGTCTTCTACACATAGTGGTTCGCGCTGTGTCAATAGCGTAATAATATTCAGTCTTGTTGCATCCCCAAGCAACTTGAAGAGCTGCACCATTTCACTACGTCCTTCGTCCTTAGACAACAGTGCTTGAAATGCTTTAATTTCTTCTGCATTTAGATGTTCCGTCATCTAGCATCCCTCTTCCTCTTTTACTTCTTGTAGTAACTTTGCTTCCTCTTTTGAGAGTTCATACTTTTCTAGTAAATCCGGTCTTCTTAAATACGTCTTACGAAGCGATTCTTTCATTTGCCACTGTGCAATTTTTGCATGATTTCCGCTAAAGAGCACTTCTGGAACTTCCATTCCTTTATATTCTCTTGGACGTGTAAATTGTGGGTGTTCCAGTAATCCTGTCGAATGCGAATCTCCAACGGCTGACGCATCATTTCCTAATACATCTGGCAAGAGTCGCACTGTGGCGTCAATCATCACCGTTGCGGCTAATTCCCCACCTGTTAACACGAAGTCTCCAATCGAGTATTCATCCGTCACAAGCGTACGAATGCGTTCGTCATAACCTTCATAGTGGCCACAAATAAATACCAAATGTTCTTCCTTCGACAACTCTTCGGCATCCTTTTGCGTAAATGTCTTCCCAGCTGGATCCATTAAAATCACACGTGGCGTCGTTTCAGGAGAACGCTCACGAATCGACGCAAGCGCCAAATCAATCGGCTCCACTTTCAGAAGCATCCCAGCTCCCCCGCCAAATGGATAGTCGTCGACATGATTATGTTTATTGTTTGAAAACTGACGAAAATCCGTTGTCTCAAATTCAATTTTTCCTGCTTCGATGGCCTTCCCGATAATCGATTGCGTCATCGGACCTTGCACCATTTCAGGGAATAATGTTAATACATCAATCTTCATCTTAATCGGTCAACCCTTCCAATAAATGGATATAAGCTTTCTTTTCTTCTTTATCAACTTTATAAACGACTGGTTCAATAAATGGAATTAAGAGTTCTTTCTTTCCTTTTTGTTTTACAACCCAGACATCATTTGACCCTGGAGAAAGAATTTCAGTGACTTTCCCAAGTACTTCCCCTTCATCCGTTACGATTTCCAGTCCGATAATTTCGTGGTAGTAGAACTCATCATCTTCAAGTTCTGTCAACTGCTCTTCGGCTACCTTTAGGAGACATTCTTTGTATTTTTCAACATCTTCGATACGGTTCATTCCTTCAAATGTTAACAAATCAAAGTTTTTATGACGACGATGACTTGCTACTGTCACAAATGTAAGAAACTCTCCATCTTTAAAAATGGCTAATTCTGTTCCTTTTTTATAACGTTCTTCGGCAAAGTCTGTTGTTGAAATCACACGCACTTCCCCACGAAGCCCTTGTGTATTTACGATTTTTCCTACTTTATAAAAAGTTGTCATTCCATTTCCTCCTTAAAAGAGTCGTTCTACAATAATCTTAAGCGTCTCATCCGTCACTTCAATATCGTAATCATCAATACATTGACCAAGGATGCAATAGTTTTTATCACGATTATGCGACCCCATCAACGAACTGTACATCGAATCTAATTCTAAGTGTTTTTCCACAGATAATCCTGCTTCTAATAAATCTAAGTCTTTCGGTAATTTTGTATACGGCGCTGTACACGTAATCGTTGCTTTTTCATGCGGTACATACACGACATGCGCTGTTACATCATACAATTCATGGTACAAATAATAATCGACCATTTCTTTCACGATACGTTTCACAAAATCCTTTTCTGTTGCCATTATCCCTCAGCCTTTCTTTCTTTTATATCTTGACGAATTCCTTCAAAAATTTCAAAAATTGGTACGAGAACTGCTGCAACGAATCCTCCCGCGAATCCATTGTTATAGAGGTTTAATCCTCCATGCATTACAACCACGTGGCTCACAAGCGTAATGTGAACAAACCCTGCAATCACCCCAGCAAGCGGTCCATAATATCCGCTCACCGGCGCTAATGTCGTTCCGAAAATCGCAGCCACAAGCGCACTCGTACTTGCCACGTCAACTCCTGTTAAGTAGCAGCCAATCATAATCCCTACTAGCACAGGAACCGTATTTTTCACTTGATTCCCGAAGGCTCCAAAACTCATCGCTCCGATAATACTACCGACAATCGGACCGTTGAGTTGCCCACCATTAATCATCACATAACTTAATAGGATGAGCCCCATAATACTCATATTGAATGTCACTGTCGCCAAGTTCGTCATCTCTACGAAGTCACTTGGCAAACGTCCTGATAGTTTCAAGAGTAATTTAAAGTGATATTTTTCTTTCTTTTTAAAATGAAGATAGAAACTTGTCGCAAGTAAAACCACACAAAGTCCAATTAAGATTCCATATAAAATCAGCGGACTTTCTGTACTCGCAAGCGTCTTTGTTTCTACTTCGATTTCAAATGCATTTAGAAATCCTAGAACGACCATCCCAACAATTCCAGCTGTAAACCCAACGTTATACAAGCTGAAACCTTGATGGAACCCTAAATACTGCGTTGATAATTGTGGCAAGATAAATCCAATAAAGATTCCAAGCGCATACGCCACAAGAATGCTCCAACCACTTGGCAAAGCTCCTCCAAATGCAAGGAAAGAAACAAGTGGTCCTAATGCCGATCCAAACAATCCGACAATCACATAATTTCGATAATTTTGTCTTGTCACTTTCGCATAAATCCATACGCCTAGCATAAACGGAATACTGTTAAAGAGATTTTTCCCGAAGAAGGAGAATCCTGCAAGCATCCCCAAACTCCCAATCACCGTTCCGTTAACAGGAATTTCTAATTTCTTATAGCTATAAATATTAATCAGAAGCATAATAGCCACATTCAATAGCGTACTTCCGACAGACGCAATCTGCATATAATCCGTAAACAACTGACTTGGCGAAATTAAAATTGTAATCATCCCATCAAGTAGTCTCTGTGGTGATTCAAGACAAAATGCAAGTAGCATCAAAATAGCGGATAGGCCAAATAAATAATAATATTGTCGATTCATTTGTTTTTTTAATATCGGCTTTTTCTTCATAAGGTCTTCCCTTCAACTATAATTTTACTCACTTATCATACCAAACTCACGAAAAACAATCAAAAACCCGAGTACTAACAACAATAAAAGAACACTCATTATACCGTATACGGTATATCGAGTGATACCTTATACGGTATCACCCACCTTTTCTTTCCTTCTACCTCAACGCAGAAATCCATATACTGTAGCACTAACAATTTTAAGCACTCATTGAAAGCACACACCCTTTTCTGCCACTCCCACCGGTAAAGCCTTGCAGAAATCCAACTTTTTTAGAACCAACGATTAAAAGGTGCTCCATTCCCAGCACACACCCTCTTCTGTCTCTTCTCCCGGTGAAGCTTTGAAGAAATCCAAACTTTTTTTATAACGACTAAACGATGACGGAGAATCCAACGGATTTTATACTAGCAGTACTGGGGATAGCATTCAAAGTGAATTATGGACTCTTAAAAATTTATTTTTTAGAGTCCATTTGAATCTTGAAAGAGATTGAGACTATAGGCTCAATCCGGTGCCCCAGTACAGCAAGTATAAATTAATCCGTAAGGATTCTCCGTCATCGATTGTTTTATGTTTATTCTCTTTATAGCACAAAAAAAGCCTTGGATTTCTCCAAGGCTTCGTCCTATTAATCTAGGTTCTCAATACTAAGACGCACACGTTTTGGTCCGCGAGTACGAACACTATAAGTAATCGTACGGATTGCGCGAGCCACACGACCTTGTTTACCGATCACACGACCGATATCTTGAGGATTCACGCGTAAAGTATATTCCATGAATTCATCTGATTCAGAGATGTCGATACGAACATCATCAGGGAATTCAACTAATGGTTTAACCATTGACAATACTAATTCACTAATCTCAGGCATTCTTTTCACCTCTCCATCGAATTGTCGACTTTATAGAAATTACTTAGAAAACTTAGATTCGTGGAATTTCTTCATGATACCTTGTTGTGATAACAAGTTACGAACTGTATCAGAAGGTTGCGCACCGTTTGCTAACCATTGTAATGCTAATTCTTCATTGATTGAAACTTCAGCTGGGTTTAATAGTGGGTTGTAAGTTCCGATTGTTTCGATGAAACGACCATCACGTGGTGAACGTGAATCAGCTACAACTACACGGTAGAAAGGACTTTTCTTAGAACCCATACGTTTTAAACGAATTTTAACTGCCATTATTTACACCTCCATGTATTAATCTCACAGTTACATAGTTTAGCAGATACAAAGATGCTTGTAAAGTATTTTCTCTTTACACCTAAAACTTTTTTATAAAAAATGCTCTAAACCCTATTCCCACTAGTAATAAATAGTATTTTTCATAGTTTTTTGATATAATGAACAAAAATATGTATAAATGAAAAGAGTTGAACTTATGTCAGAACAGAACCAAACTCCAGATTGGCGCGAGGCTCTACTTTCTATTTGGAACAAACCGATTCTTAAAAATATGCGTTTTATTTTTAATATTGCTTATTCAGTCCTTAAAAACATTTTCGTAATCGCAATTCTAGCACTGATGCTCATTGGTGTATTTGGAGGCGGGATTGGACTTGGATACTTTGCAAGTTTGACTTCCAATGAAGAACCTCTCACTCAAGAACAAATGAGTGATGCCATCGGAAATCTCAACTTAATCTCAAGTTTCTACTATCAAGATGGAACGAAGATTTCAGATGTAAATACTGATGAATTACGTATCGTAAAACCTTTATCAGAAATTTCGCAATATGTTAAAGATGGAATCATCGCTACAGAAGATAGTTCATTCTATGAGCATAACGGGATTGTTCCTAAGGCGTTAATCCGTGCCCTCTTACAAGAGGTTGCTTCTTCTGAATCAGGAGCATCTGGTGGATCAACCTTAACACAACAATTAATTAAGCAACAGATTTTAACGAGCGAAGTGACTTTCAAACGTAAAGCAAACGAAATTCTTTACGCATTACGTCTTGAAAAACACTTTACGAAAGACCAAATCTTAGAAGCTTACTTAAACGTTTCTCCGTTTGGACGTAATAATAACGGGTTAAACATTGCTGGTATCGAAGAAGCTGCTCAAGGTGTCTTCGGAGTTTCCGCAAAAGACCTATCACTGCCACAAGCAGCGTATCTTGTAGGGATGCCTCAAAACCCAATTGTTTACACACCTTATACAAACGTCGCAACAATGAAAGAAGACGTGTCTGCTGGTGTAGAACGTATGAAAACTGTTCTCTTCAGTATGTATCGTGAAAACAAAATTACTAAAGAACAATACGAAGAAGCTCTAGCGTATGACATTACGAAGGACTTCCTTCCTCCAAAAGAGCTTACTTCAAACCGTCAATCATACTTATATCAAGCTGTTCATCGTGAAGCGGTGAAAGTCTTAATGACAAAAGCAGCTGAGAAAAACAAATTGACGTATAACGATGTTAAAAACGACTCAGAATTATATAGTAAATACTATGATGAAGCTGAGCGTGAATTAAGTTCTTCTGGTTACCGAGTTACATCAACCGTTGACCAAAAAGTGTATGATGCAATGCAAAAAGCCATTGCTGAACACGGGGACTTAATCGGGCCAACATACAATACTCAATATGTTGATCAAAATACTGGTGAAACAAAATCTCAAAAAGAGCCAGCTCAAAATGGTGCTGTGTTAATCGAAAACAAAACAGGTCGTATTCTTGGTTTCGTCGCAGGTCGTGACTTTGAAGCCAACCAAGTGGACCACGCGTTCTCAACACACCGCTCTCCTGGTTCTACAATCAAACCAATCTTGGTATATGCACCGGCGATTGAAAATAACTTGATTTATCCAGCAAGTATCGTTCCAGATACGAAAATTAGTATCGCACAAGGGAACGGAACTTACTGGCAACCAACCAACTATGGTAACTCTATTACGAACCAATTCTTAACGGTTCGTTACGCACTGTTCAAATCATTAAACAACCCAGTTATTAAGATTTACCAAGCAATGCTTCAAAAAGGCATTAACGCTGGTGAATACTTGAAGAAAATGGGAATCACTGAAGGTATCGGTGAAGATGAATATCAAAATATCGCCCTTTCAATCGGTGGTACGAGAACAGGTCCTTCTGTAAGAGAACAAACAAGTGCCTTCTCTACGCTAGCAAATGGCGGTGAACACCACGAATCTTACTTAATCGAAAAGATTGAAGACTCACGTGGAAATATCATTTATCAACACGAAGACAAATCAGAGCGCGTCTTCTCAGATGCTACAGCGTTCTTAACAACAAATATGTTACAAGACATCGCAAGCTCTACAATCTTCTACAACATTAAAGGAAATATGGGATTCAGTTCTGATTTAGCTGGTAAAACAGGGACTTCAGAAAACGAGATTGATAACTGGTTTGTAGCCTACACTCCAACTGTTACTCTCGGTTCATGGATCGGATATGACAACTTCTATAATGCTCGATACGCAATCACTGGTGGCGACGGATACGGCGAACCAACAATGCGTAGCCAACGTCAATGGACGAATTTAATGAGAGCTGCATACGAAGCGAACCCTGAATTAATTGGTAAAGAAACAAGCTTTACTCAACCAGATTCTGTATATCGTGATTCTGTTGTATCTACAACTGGTACAAAAGCAGGTTCATTTAAAGCTGAAAATGGCGGTACTTATTCAGTCGGTGGTTCTATGACAACCGATTGGTTCAAGAAGGACTTCCCTCCTATGAATCCAAAATATGACTTTATGATTGGTGCAACCCCAGAAGAATTAAGTCGATTCTGGAACAAGTCTTCATCATCTTCTAGCGACAAGAAGAAAGAAGAGAAAAAGGAAGAAAAGAAACCAGATACAACTCAATCTCAAACGACGCAGGCTCCTGCAACAACTCAAGCACCATCTTCTCAAGCTCCTGCAACAACGCAGGCACCTTAACTTTAAACAAACGAAAGGCTGGACAAATGTCCAGCCTTTTTGATTACTTCTATATAATATAGGAAGAAACTAAAACAGCCTATCGAAATTTCGATAGGCTGTTTGTTTATCCTTATTTAGTTGT
>JAGZLX010000002.1 GCA_018364485.1 Granulicatella adiacens | reverse complement strand
GCTAGGTCAATCCTATTTGTCTTTGCGGGGGCAAGACAACGAAGAAACAAGTTTCTTCTGTCTTGCTCCCATTTCTATGACTATAGAGTCCAAGGATTTTTTTTGCAACGCTAACCTAGAGTGACTTTTTCATAGCTAATCACGATTTTGTGATGAACTTGCATCGGGCTGGGTTAGCGGAGGGCGTTGAGTGGAGGCGGGGGACGGTGTATAATGGTGGGGAGATTCAAGGAGGTTTTGCGGATGAAATTTGATTTTACAACGGAATATGACAGACGTGGAATGGATGCGCTGGCTGTTGATGGGCTGGGGTTAATTCCAGGGAAGTCGCCAGATAGACCGAAGAAAGGCTTCGATGTGGTTCCGATGTGGATCGCGGACATGAGTTTTCCAACCGTGCCGACGGTGATTTCGGCGATGCAAAAACGATTGGAACATCCGATTTTTGGGTACTTTATGCCTTCTAAAGAGTACTATGAAAGCATTATTCAGTGGCATGCGCGCCACCATCAAGTGACAGGATTAACGCGTAAGCATATCGGTCATGAAAATGGCGTGCTTGGAGGAGTCGTTTCGACATTGACTTCGTATGCTGCGCCTGGGGATGCGGTGTTAGTGCATAGTCCAACCTATGTCGGCTTTACGCAGTCATTAAACGATAATGGATTGAAGGCCGTGCATAGCCCGCTGGTGAAAGATGAACAGGGCGTTTATCGTATGGACTTTGAGGATATGGAGCGAAAAATCAAAGCGCATAAGATTCATGTGGCGATTTTCTGTTCTCCGCATAACCCAAGTGGTCGTGTGTGGGAGAAAGAAGAAATTGAACGCGCGATGGAAATTTACCGTAAGTATGATGTGATTGTCGTGTCAGATGAAATTTGGTCGGATATTATTTTTAAAGGCCATAAGCATATCCCAACGCAGTCGATTTCAGAAGATGCGAAGAATCGCACCGTGGCCATGTATGCGCCAAGTAAGACGTTTAACCTGGCAGGGCTCGTGGGAAGTTATCATGTCATTTACAATGATGCGTTAAGAGACCGTGTCGAGTCAAAAGGGTCGAAGCCGCATTATAACGCGATGAATGTGATGTCGATGCATGCGTTAATTGGGGCGTATCAAGAAGAAGGATACGAGTGGTTGGAAGAGTTGCGTGAAGTGATCGAGAAGAATGCGGATTATGCGTGCGACTTTATTCACCGTGAATTTGACGGCGTGGAAGTGACCAAACCTGAAGGCACGTATATGCTCTTTATCGACTGTTCGGAGTTCTTGAAAAAACACAATCTGACGCTCGAACAGCTTGAAAAACGCGGCTGGGATGTCGGCGTGGCTTGGCAAGACGGTAAGATGTTCTTCGGCGAAGGCTGTATCCGTATCAACCTCGCGTTGCCGTACGCGCGTCTGGTAGAAGCATTTGACCGTATGAAAAAATATGTATTCGTGGACACTGTGCCATCATTAGACTAGGAGGATTCCCATGACAAAGAAAGTAATTCAAACAGAACAGGCTCCAAAAGCGATCGGGCCTTACTCGCAAGGAGTAGCCTACACAGGAGAAACGATTGTCGTGTCTGGACAGTTGCCAATCGTTCCTGAAACAGGGGAGTTTGCAGGAAGTGATATTGCAAGCCAAACCCATCAATCATTGAAAAATATCCGTGCGATTTTAGAAAGCGCAGGGGTAGGAATGGATGCGGTCGTATCAACAACCGTGCTACTAGCAGACATCAACGACTTCGCGAACATGAATGAAGTGTATGGAGAGTATTTTGCTTCTCCTTATCCAGCGCGTATGGCGTTCCAAGCAGCAGCCTTACCAAAGAATGCCCTTGTGGAAATCCAAGCGATTGCTGTAAAAGGATAAATGAATTGAGCACTTGCGTCATCTGGCGCAGGTGTTTTTTTGTTGGTGGTTTTCTTCTAAGGTGCAAGCGGTTGTGATAAAATAAGGGGAACAAGAAGAAAAGAGGCGTTGTGAGTGCAGGCTGTAGAACAACCAAAAAAATCAAAACTATGGGCGCTGTTAAGCGGAATACTAGGAATTGTATGGGGTGGACTCATCTTTGTGGCGCCGTCTTATATCTTGCCGAATATTTTTTCGATTGTCATTTTTAGTATTGTTTTTCCATTTACCGCACCCTCAGAAGAAACACTTCAGATTCTGCACCAAACGCAGACGATGTTTAGTTGTCTCGTTGCGTTTATTTGGGTGATGTTTATTGTCGCTAGAATTAGTCATCGCTATTATAAAAAGACGGGCGAAGTTCCGTATTGGATTACAAAAATCTTTTTACTGGCGGCCAGTTTAGGGGTTATTGCGACTCTTCCGGTTCTCGTTTCCTATATTCCAGGATTAACGGGCATCAATGATGTGACACTTCAAATTGGTGGAATGGGCTCCGTTCTCATTATCACGGGCGGAGTTTCTGGACTATTGGGATTGATTTCTGGAGCTGGATATTTAATTTCGTTAAATCGATTCGACCATTAGAGGAGTTGAGAAGATGAAAAATAAAAGATGGGCCAAAATCAGTGCGTTTGTGGGGATTCTAGGTGGCCCTTTAGCGATCTTTTTCGCATTGGTGTTATTGGCGGCCGGAATTGGTGCTAGTCGTGATGGAGTAATGGTGGCCCTTGCGTTATTAGTAACGACATTTGGAATTATTTTTTTCGTAGCGTTGAAAAGTGCGCACTATTATAAAGAGGATGAACGTGTGAATCAGGTGGGTGCCAATTTATTTGTGGCCTCAAGCGGAGTAGGGTTCGTTGTCACCTTACTGCTTGCTTTGGTAAATATTCCAATGTTTAGCGGACTCGTTGATTGGATAATGGACGCGTTATTCGACGGAAGTGAGGGCTTTGAACGTGTACTTGGTCTAATGTTTCTGTCATCGATTTTATCCGTGGTCTGGGGCATTTATTATGCGATTTGTCTAAGGAAATTTAAGGATTAGGACTAAGAAAGAGGTGTAAGATGGAAGATTTAACATGGGCGGTACGATGTGCTAATGTCGGCATTAAGGGAGGAGCGCTTTTGCTAGTGGCTACTGTAGTACTATTTGCTGCAGGGCTCGGAGCAGATGGGTTCTTATTTACGATAGCAGCCCTACTGATAGTGGCTACTTATGTGACAATCTTCGTCGTCGCTCTTAAAAGTGCTATTTATTATAAAGGAGATTCCCGAGTTAAGAAGTGGGCCTCGAACTTGTTTTTACTGGCAGGGATTTTAGGGTGTGCCCCAATTCTTATCGTGATACTCAGTAAAGTTCTCTTCTTAAATCGAGCTGTACTTCAATTCTTTGATTTGGTTGAGGAAGAGGTAGATATTTTTCTCATTCTCTTTCCGCCTATCGTAGTCGTTGGGGTGCTGTCCATTATTAGTGGCCTCGGTTACGCTTCTTCTCTGAAGAATTTTAAAGAATAAAGTTAGCAGGTGGCTTTTATTAAGGGAATCTGAGGCTAGGACTGAAAGGGGACGAAAATATGCAAAGTAAAAAATGGGCAATCTGGAGTGCATTTGTGGGCATTATTGGAGGGGCGTTTATAATGGTGGCTCCATTGGGATTACTCGCAGCTGGAATCGGAGCAAATGGCCAGATGTTTGATAACATATTCATTCTATTATTGTGTACGTGTGTGGTGGTTTTCGGTGTGGCTTTGAAGAGTAAACTTTACTATAAAGGCGATGACAGAGTCTCTACATTCGTAGCCAATACGTTTTTCGTAGCAGGGGTTATCGGCTGTACCCCAATCTTTATCGCCTTCCTACTTAGAATTCCTTTTCTTGGTGAGGGAATCCTGTGGTTGGTAGATTCGATTTTTTCCGGAGGGGAACCCTTCACTATTATTTTCCAAGCAATATGGATCGTTGGAATTCTGTCAATCGTGAGCGGCATTGGATATGCGGTTTGCTTGAAAAACTTTAAAGAATAATGGTGGAATGTAGGCTATTCAAAATTCGTAAGAACGATGAAAAGGAGATTCTATTTGATGAAAAATAAAAGATGGGTGATGATTAGTACATTTGTAGGCCTTCTTGGTGGTGTTTTTTCGGTGCTAACACCATTTCTATTAGCCATTGCGGCGATGACGAGAAGTTATTTTATACAGAATACCGTTCAATATGGGTTGTGGATACTCAATCCTCTTGTACTAATTGTAGCTATAAAAAGTGCTCTCTATTATAAAGATGATGAACGAGTCCCTAACAAGGTCTCAAACTTATTTGTTATTGCAGGTGTTGTACTGTTTATTCCAGTAGTGTTGACACTTCTAGCAGCAATTCCCGGTCTGGAGGCTGTTAACACATTCGTTACCAAAATAATCAGTGGTATCAGTAGAGGGTTAGAAATGTATTTTGGCCCGATGTTCTTGGGTGGAAGTTTGTCGATTTTTTCAGGCGTTTCTTACTTTCAATGTGCGAAAAACTTTAAAGAGTCATAGGTTACCTTAAGCTTAGAGAGTTTCTCTAGGCTTTTTTATTTTGCATGCTTTATAATGATTGGGACAGAGAAAATTGGAGGCAAGTATGAAAGTTATTGTAATTGGTGGAGGAACGAGCGGGTTAATGGCGTCGGTCAGTGCGGCGATGCATGGCGCTGAAGTCGTGTTGCTTGAGAAGAATCCAACCCTTGGGAAGAAATTATTGCATACGGGTGGAACGCGTTGTAATGTGACGAACCGTCGTACCCCAGAAGAAATCGTGAAGCACATCCCAGGAAATGGCCGCTTCTTATATAGTGCTTTTTCGCAATTTGATAATCAGGATATTATTCAGTTCTTCGAGAGTCGCGGCGTGCGCTTGAAGGAAGAAGATCACGGGAGAATGTTTCCTGTGACAGATTCGGCCAAGACGATTTTGGAGACGTTTATCCAAGAAATCAAGAAGCTAGGCGTGCAAGTGCGTACGAATGTGAAAGTGAAGACGATTCGTGTCAGCGATGGAGCCGTGCGAGTAGTGGAGTTGGATAATGGTGAACAACTTGAAGCCGATGCGGTGATTCTAGCGACTGGTGGGAAATCTTATCCAAAGACGGGTTCGACAGGTGATGGGTATGGCATCGCGAAAGTAGCTGGCCATACGATTACACCGCTCTTTGCAACAGAAGTTCCGCTAACGAGTGGCGAAGAGTTTATCCAAAAGGGCATTCTTCGTGCGTTGTCGCTTCGTAATGTGGCGCTTAGTGTCTTAAATGGCAAAGGAAAGCCTGTTGTGACACATCAGATGGATATGATTTTCACGCATTTTGGAGTGAGCGGTCCAGCCGTCCTACGTTGTTCAAGTTTCGTGCATCAAGTGCAGGAGAAAGAAGGTAAGAAGGACGTCGTGATGAGTTTGAATACATTGCCGGATATGAGCGGGGCTGAACTCGACGCGCGATTTCGTTCGTTTGTGGAGGATGCGCCGCTGAAATCGATTAAAAATCACTTGAAAGGGTTACTTCCTGAACGATATGTAGAATTTTTAATAGCAAAAGTGGGGATTAGCGACCAAACTGCTGTCAATCGTCTGAGTGAAGCCAACTGGGCACAGATTAAAGAAGCCCTCACGAATTTCCGATTTACCGTCAATGGCTCATTGCCGATTGAGAAGGGATTTGTGACAGGGGGAGGCGTTCATTTGAAAGAAGTGAATCCGAAAACCTTAGAGTCGAAATTAACCCAAGGACTGTATTTCTGCGGAGAGCTATTAGACATCCACGGGTACACAGGTGGGTACAATATCACCGCAGCTTTTGTAACGGGTTACGTTGCCGGTATGCATGCATCTTTAGGGTATTAAATTTCTAGAAAATTGGGATTAAACGTCACAATTTCTTCACAAAACTTGTTTATAGTAATTGTATTCCCAAATAAGAATTATTTACTCCCAAGTAAATAAAACTCTATCCTTTTTTCCTCCCGTTTCTGACGGGAGGTTTTTTGTTGTGTAAAATAAAAAAAGCAGTCCGAAGACCGTTTTATCAAAGCGAACATTGGTGGAGTGACCTTTCCACATCTCTTTCAGACCACAAGGGTGCGATAGCTGCCTGTTCTATCCTCAATGTTCTTTGTGTTGTTATTATAATGGAAATAAAAGAAGGGTGCAATTTTTCTAAAAAGTAACTGAATGCAATGTAAATTTGTGCTACAATAAGCCTATTGACAGTGTGAGGAGTTTGTGATGGCAGAGAAGAAATTAATGGAGAAGGTTGTACGAAAAGTACTACACTCATTCCCGAAAGTAAATATGCCGGACCCGTTTGTCCCATATCCGATTCCATATCCGCCTACCGCCAAGAGTCGTTTCGAGATTTTTGTGCATGTGGCTGAGCGTGGGAATGGACCTCTGGGGCACGTGGATTTATGTATCGATGGCTACGTGTACTCTTATGGGAACTACGATGAGCGCGACTTGAAGCTTGGGGGCTGGATTGCAGAAGGCGTTCTGATTAAAGCGCCACGCGAGGAGTATATGCTCTTTTGTAAAAACCACTACCAAAAAGCGTTGCATATTTATACGATAGCTGTGACGGATGAGCAGATGGATAAGATTCATGCGTATTTGAAGAAAATATTAGAGCCGACAACGCTGTGGCAACCAACGAGCGAGGCGGTGTACTATAACCCGACCTTTGACCGCTTTGAGGAAATGTACGTGTACTTTATGGCGCAACAGATGGATACCGTGTTTTATAAATTCAATCGTTCAAAATTCATGACCTATAATGGTTGGACGAGAAACTGTGTTAGCTTCGCGGATCACGTGGCAAAAGTGCTGCATGAGAGAGAGTTGCGTGCCAAAAATATGGTCTTCCCTGCGCAATACCATAAACGTCTCCAAAAACTTCTAAAGAAAAACTCCCCGCTGATTACAAATTATGAAGTGTATTAGTCTATAAAAATTGGTGAATTTATATGAAATGTTCAGTGAAATTATACGAGCCATTGTATACGCTGAAGGCTATCGATAAGGATATCTGGATTGTTGATGGTGAAATTGTTGAGATGAATTTTAAAATTACTCAAGTACCATTTAGCACTCGAATGACAGTGGTGCGATTGGAAAATAATGACTTATGGATTCATTCTCCTATTCATTTAACACCGCAGTTGCGAAGTGAAATCGATGCGTTGGGCCATGTGAAGCATATAGTTGCTCCAAATAAATTGCATTATGTATATATGGAAGTGTGGAGTCAAGCCTATCCGGATGCGAAACTTTGGGCGACAAAAGGATTGGAGAAAATTTTTGACAACTTCCAATCCATTGAAAGTTATACAATCTTAGATAAAACAATCGACATTAGTTGGCTAGATGAAATTAATTATCTTCCGTTTGAAGGAAGTGCCGTTATAGAAGAGTCAGTATTTTTCCACAAAAAGAGTAAAACGTTAATTCTAACGGACTTAATTGAGAATATTGAAGTTGGAGAAGAGTGTTCATGTTTGCATCGTTTCTTGTTTAAAATCGGGGATAATACATATCCAAAAGGGCATACTCCAAGAGATTTAAGAATGACATTCTTTTTTAATAAGGAAACAGCTCAAAAGTGTTATCAACAAATAAAAGCGTGGAATCCTGTCAATGTTCTATTTGCACATGGAAAATGTTTTATTGGAAATGCTGAGGAAAAATTACCACAGGCATTCTTTTGGTTAGAGGAAAAATAAGCTACCTTGTAGAAAAACAAGGTAGTTTTTAGTTTGAAAGCGAAAGAGACCAACAGAATCTTAAATTTTTCATTATTGAAAGTCGGAGTTTAAATCTGTATACTATAATAAGAATTTAATAATTCTAATTAGAAAAAATGGAGGTAATCATAATGATTAAAGAACTTATTAGTTTAGGAAAATTTGCTAAAAAATCAAGTGTATTTGCGGGAGGCGTTTTATTTGGATCGTTAGGATTAAAACTATTAGCGAGCAAAGACGCAAAGCATGTATATGCTAAAGCGGTCGCTACTTCTTATAAATTAAAAGATGGTATTGACGCAACTGTTTCTACTGTGAAACAACATGCAGATGATGTCTTAGAAGAAGCAAAAGACTTATATGCTGAAGAAAAAAGTGCAGAATTAGTAGTAGAAACTAGTGAAAAATAATGAAGTTTGTTATTAAACATCAATCAAACTCTAGAGTACGTTTAGAGCTCCCTTTTACATGTCCGCATTCAGTCCAAATGTATTTAGAGGAACTAGCTTGCACAGTCCCAGGTATTGAAAAACTGCACTTTTATAAAGATTTAAAACATGTAGGAGTTTATTTTACTCAAGGGAAAGTTCAACAAGTTCAAAGGTTTTTATCTTTGATTCAAATGGAGAACGTAATTGAAAAACAAAAAGAAGTCCAGTGGCTAGTCCCTTCTTCACCATATGATATTATTTCAACGCATCTCTATAGAAGAATGCTTTCAAAAGTCCTTCTTCCAACACCTATTCGTATGGGATGGATACTTATGAAAATGGTGAAGTTTGGAAAGGCTGCTTTCCAATCAATTTGCGAGAAAAAACTTTCTATGAGTTTACTCGATTTTGTGGCGATATCAACTTCTATGGCGATGGGAGATCATAAGACTGCAGATATGATTATGTTCCTATTAAATTTAGGAGACGATTTAGATGATTGGTCCCAAAAGAAATCCATTGAAGAACTTGAAAAGAATTTAACGAATAATATTTACGAGATATGGATTGAAAAAGAGGGCGAGCGCTTCAAGAAAATGAGTAATCATGTTGAAGTAGGAGATATCTTCGTTGCAACAGAAGGTCAAGAAATTTACTTTGACGGAATAGTTGTCAATGGAAGAGGCTACTTAAATGAAAGTTCATTAACAGGTGAGTCTTTCCCTGTCGCTAAGAAGATTGGGGATATGGTCTACGCTAATACGGTTGTAGAGCATGGCGAACTATTAGTAGAAGTGACGAATAAGCAACAAAACTTACGCTTGCAGCAAATTGTTCAGCTGATTAAATCGAGTGAATTTCATCAATCGAAACAGCAAAAGCAATTAATGGAAAAAGCAGATGGGTTAGTGAAATATAATTTCATCGGGATGGCGCTGACGTATTTATTCACACGCTCAGTCTCTAAAGCACTCACTTTCCTATTAGTAGATTATTCATGTGCGTTAAAATTATCTTCACCAGCTACTTATTTAACAGCCATTAAAGCAGCTTCTAATCAGGGGATTGTCATTAAAGGATCTAATTCTTTAGATGAATATGCACAAGTTGATACTTTTGTTTTTGATAAAACGGGGACATTGACAACTGGAGTTCCAAAAATTCAACGAATTATTGCGTATGAAGAATATGATGATGAGGAAGTTTTACGAATTGCAGCTTGTTTGGAGGAACATATTTACCACCCGATTGCGACGGCTGTTGTTAAGAAGGCAGAAGATGAGGGGATTGAACATGAGGAAATGCATGGAAAATTAACTCACGTAGCTTCAAAAGGAATCGTATCATCGATTGATGGAAAAAGAGTCGTCATCGGAAGTTTGGAATTATTAGAAGATGAGAAGACGACTATTTCCAATGAGCAAAAAGCAGTAATTGAAGAATATAGCCAAAAATACAACTTACTTTATTTAAGTTATGACGGAAAATTAATTGCGATTTTCCTTATTGATACTCCGTTAAGAGGAGAAGCGGTTGTATTATTGAAAGAGTTAAAAGAAAAAGGAAAACAGATTGTACTTCTTACAGGGGATACACAAAAACGTACAGAAACAATTTGCTCGCTGATTCCATTTGACAGAGTTTATACACAAGTGAAGCCCGAAGAAAAGCATCAAGTAATTGAGCAGCTTCAAGAAGAAGGTCATCATGTTTTGATGATTGGAGACGGAATTAATGATTCTGCTGCACTCTCTCTTGCAAATGTAGGTATTGTTATGGCAGGTGCTTCAGATATTGCTCGTCAAGCCAGCGACATCTTATTCTTAAATGAACAGTTAACGGGATTAGAGGTTTTGGAAAATATAACCGAACAACTAAATCGCCAATTAGATGCCAATTTAAAACATACAGTGGGTATTAATTCGTTCTTAATGGGATTAGGTTTGATTGATGTTGTTTCTCCTAGTCTATTAGCGGTATTACATAATGTGACCACAACGTTCATTATCGGTAAGAGTTTGACGTATATTCAATAATAAAATAAAAAGCAAGGCGAATTCACCTTGCTTTTTATTTTTGTTTCAGCTGATTACAAATTATGAAGTGTATTAAAAGAAGCTACTTTGGAAACAAGGTAGTTTTTGTTGTTTTTGCTTCTGTTTTTCTGTCTCGTATCCTATAGTTGAGTTCTGGCTCGTAGCTTTCGCGTTCCTTTCCGACAATTATCCGCACGTCCTTATCGGACGCTTGCGTTAATTTCGGTAAAGGGTCGAAAGCTGACCACTCGCCCTCACATACTGCTATTCATAATCCCCGCCTTCAACTCCAAAATACTCTTCCAAGCTCAAGCCGGATTGGTAAATGGCAGTGGCTTTGTCACCAACGTAGCGCAAGTGCCATGCTTCGGGTTGGTAACCTGTGATGGCTTCCTTGCCTGGTTGGAATCGGACGATGAATCCGTACTCGTGGGCATGCGTATGAAGCCAGTGGATGGCGTCGCTATACTCTGGTCCATCGAGTAGATTTCCATGGGTATCGAGAATATCGAAGGCGAGCCCTGTTTGGTGTTCGCTATATCCTGGGCGAGCAGAGTACGTGTCTGCGGCGGCTTTTCCTTCACGGGATACATAGTTGTTATAGAGTTCGGTTTGATATTCATAGGAACGATATCCGCTGTACGTGTCGCTAATCGGATAGCCGAGTTCTTGCATGCGTTGAATTAACGCGCGCACTTGTTGGCCAGCCGTTGGATCTTCGCCGGGCGCGTAAGTCGACGGTAGCGCGTGTTTTTTATTGACGATGATGTCATACCCAAGGGAAAGGTCAGCCATGCCACTTGCAGCCTGCGCTTGCGTAGTCGCTTCAGTCGCAGAAGTCGCTTCAGAAGAAGCCTCTGTACTTTGAACCGTTGTTTCCGTTGTTGTACTTGTCGTCGTGCTCGTTGTTTCTACAGTAGTCGCCATCGAACTCGTGGTCGTTTCAGCGGGCGTGTTCTTGCCCGAACAGCCAAGGAGAATGAAGCATAGTGCAACTGCTGGTATGAGTTGTTTTTTCACAGGAATCATCCTTTCTTTGTCACTATAAGTGTAGCATAATTCCGAAGCTTTGGAAGGTATTTTTGTGAAAAATTAAACTCTCATTAAAAAACGAACAATGAAACATAAAACTTCCATGAATTAACAGGTTTTTCTGTAGAAAAGCTTGCTTTTTCTTTTAAAAGTGGTATATTATTCGTTAATAAATTCAATCACTGGAGGTTTGAGCTATGTCAAAATGGGAAACAAAATTTCAAAAAGAAGGGTACACATTCGATGATGTTTTACTAATTCCAGCGGAGAGTCATGTCTTGCCAAATGACGTGGATTTACGCGTGCAATTAGCCAAAAACATTCGTCTCAATATTCCTTTAATGAGTGCAAGTATGGACACTGTCACAGATTCAACAATGGCGATTGCGATTGCGCGTCAAGGTGGATTAGGCGTCATTCATAAAAACATGTCTATTGCAGAACAAGCAGAAGAAGTTCATAAAGTAAAACGTTCAGAAAGTGGCGTTATCATCAATCCATTTTTCTTAACACCTTCCCATAAAGTACAAGATGCCGAAGACCTCATGGCAAAATACCGTATTAGCGGTGTTCCAATCGTAGACGACCTAGAAACACGTCATCTCGTTGGGATTTTGACAAACCGTGACTTACGTTTTATCTCAGATTATTCCATTTCTATTGACGAAGTGATGACAAAAGAAGACCTCGTAACAGCTCCAGTCGGAACATCCCTCAAAGATGCCGAAGCGATTCTTCAAAAACATAAAATCGAAAAACTACCTTTAGTAGATGACAACGGCTGCCTCGCTGGTTTAATTACGATTAAAGACATCGAGAAAGTGATTGAATTCCCGAACTCTGCTAAAGACGAACACGGGCGTTTACTCGTAGCCGCAGCAGTGGGGATTACTTCAGATACGTTTGAACGCGCAAAAGCATTACTCGACGCAGGTGCGGACGCCATCGTCATCGATACTGCTCACGGTCATAGTGCTGGCGTGATTCGCAAAATTAAAGAAATCCGCGAAACGTTCCCTGACGCAACATTGATTGCCGGAAACGTAGCGACAGGCGAAGGCACACGTGCTTTATTCGAAGTAGGCGTAGACGTTGTAAAAGTCGGAATCGGACCTGGTTCTATCTGTACAACTCGTGTCGTTGCCGGTGTAGGGGTTCCGCAAATCACAGCGATTTACGATGCCGCAACAGTAGCAAAAGAATTTGGCAAAGCGATCATCGCAGACGGTGGAATTAAGTACTCAGGAGATATCGCTAAAGCTATCGCAGCGGGTGGACATGCGGTGATGTTAGGAAGCATGCTTGCCGGAACGGATGAATCTCCGGGTGAATTCGAAATCTTCCAGGGACGTCGCTTCAAGACATACCGCGGAATGGGAAGTCTCGCAGCGATGGAAAATGGTTCAGGCGACCGTTACTTCCAAGCGAAAAACGAAGCGAACAAACGCGTGCCAGAAGGAATCGAAGGGCGTGTCGCCTACAAAGGTTCTGCGGCGGATATTATTTTCCAAATGGTTGGCGGATTGCGTTCTGGTATGGGGTATGTTGGGGCGCATAATTTAGAAGAGCTTCGCGAGAATACGCAGTTTGTGCGTATGAGTGGTGCGGGGCTAAGAGAAAGCCATCCGCATGATGTTCAAATCACTAAAGAAGCACCAAACTATTCAATTTCATAAGAAAACAAAAAAGCTATTAACCGAAGGTTTTTGGATATCTTCATAATAGCGATAATAGCTGTACCGGACTGAGCCTAAGGTCTCAGTTCCTCTCGACTCTCAAACTGCCTCTAGGGAATAAATTCCCAGAGGCAGTAATTCGTTTCGAGTACACTCGCTATTATTGCTATTATAGAATCCAAAACCCAGTTAATAGCTTTTTTAAGTGAATAGTTCAGCTAAAAAGAAAATGAACATCATGTGTGCTTCCAAACTAAAAACACAAAAGTTTCGGAGCTTTATTATTGAAAGATTAGGAAAGGTTGGGGAAGTGGTTCTTACGAGAGGAGTGCCTAGAAATGCAATAAGGGTGCGGTTTGAGGAGGGGTGGAGTTACTTTTTGGTTTGGAAAAGGTTAGGAAAAAGGAAAATTAGTTGTTTTTGGGGTGGTCATCGGTTATGATGTACATGTTTCTGAAAATTTATGAAAGCTTTGAAAGGAAGCAATAAGGATAGCGCCAGGCCTGTTGGAAAACAGGTGACGAGGAATGAGTTTATCGAAACACTCGGCGGATGACTCAAGGCAGTGCAGTCTACAGTTTCATACAAACCATTTTTGCAAGGAAATGACAAAATTGAAACAGCACCAGAAACATAATCAAAAATTACAATAAAAAGAGGTCTAAAGAAGCCTCTTATAAAAGGAGTTAAACATTATGTGCGGAATCGTAGGATGTATTGGACACGGAAAAATCCAAACAGTAGTATTAAACGGATTAGAAAAGCTTGAGTATCGTGGATATGACTCAGCAGGATTATTTATTATGGACGAAGATGGCTCAACACAATTAGTAAAACGTGTTGGACGTATTCAAAATCTTCGTGATGCAGTGGATGAAGAAATTCCAGCATTTGCAGGGATTGGGCATACTCGTTGGGCAACACACGGACCAGCGACAGAAAACAACGCTCACCCTCACCAATCACAATCAGGTCGTTTCACATTAGTGCACAACGGCGTAATTGAAAACTATGACGAATTGAAAAAAGAATTCTTAAGTGACGTTGATTTCAAATCTCAAACAGATACAGAAGTTGCCGTAAACTTAGTAGAATACTTTGCAAATAAAGAAAACTTATCAGGGAAAGAAGCGTTCCGTCGTGCGTTGAAAGAAATCCGCGGATCATTCGCGTTCGGTTTATTAGACAGCGAAAAACCAGGCGTTCTTTACGCAGCAAAACATAAGAGCCCATTATTAGTAGGGGTTGGCGAAGGCTTCAACGTGATCTGTTCAGACGCAATGGCAACAATCGCTGAAACAGACCGTTACATCGAAATCAAAGACGAAGAGTTAATCACTTTAACAGACACATCTGTAGAAATCGAAACAATCGACGGCGAACCAGTAGAACGTGCACCATTCGTTGCAGAATTAGATGCAGACGATTTAGAAAAAGGGGCTTACCCTCACTACATGTTGAAAGAAATGGATGAACAACCAGTTGTATTACGTAAAATCATCCAAAACTATCAAGATGAAAATGGTCAATTACAAGTCGATAAAGAAATCCAAGACAGCATTTTAGCAAGCGACCGCATTTACGTGATTGCCTGCGGAACAAGCTACCATGCAGGATGGGTTGGTAAAGCGTTAGTAGAACAACTTGCTGGAATTCCAGTAGAAGTTCACTTAGCAAGCGAATTTGCATACCACCAACCATTATTATCACAAAAACCATTCTTCATTTTCTTATCACAAAGTGGAGAAACAGCGGACAGCCGTCAAGCATTAGTAAAAGTAAACGAGCAAAACTTCCCATCATTAACAATCACAAACGTGAAAGGGTCAACTCTTTCTCGTGAAGCAAGCTATACTTTACTATTACATGCAGGTCCTGAAATTGCCGTAGCTTCAACAAAAGCTTACACTGCACAAATCGCAGTAATGGCTGTTTTAGCAGACGCATTACGCGCTTCTAAAGGCTTAGAAGCTCCATTCGACATGAAGCACGACTTAGGTGTCGTTGCCGCTTCAATCGAGAGCGTATTATCAGACAAACAAGCCGTTCAAGACTTAGTCAAAGAGCGCTTATTAGAAACTCGCAATGCTTTCTACATCGGTCGTCACTTAGACTACTATGTAGCGATGGAAGCAGCGTTGAAATTAAAAGAAATCTCATACGTGCAAACTGAAAGCTTTGCCGCAGGGGAATTAAAACACGGAACAATCGCCCTTATCGAAGAAGGCACTCCAGTTATCGCATTATTAAGCGAACCAGTAGTAGCAAGCCACACTCGCGGAAATATCCAAGAGGTGAAAGCTCGTGGCGCTGTCGTAACAACAATCGCGATGGAAGGTGTTGAGCAAGAAGGCGACGATATCATCGTTCCAGCGGTGCCAATCTTATTAGCACCAATCGTATCAGTTGTGGTAACGCAATTAATCGCGTACTACACTTCTCTAGGTAAAGGGTTAGACGTGGATAAACCGCGTAATCTTGCCAAATCAGTAACAGTGGAATAGAAAAAATGGTGGACGGCTGTCCACCATTTTTTGTTTTCGAAGGACGCAAAAACCATTTGAAAAGAAGAGGGGATATAGCCCAAAGGGCTAAAAAATAAACTTCATACCGCTTCGGATATCTTCATAGCAGCGGTAATAGCTGTACCGGGGCGAGCCTAGGGTCTCGCTCCCTATCGAGCTTCAAACTGACTCTAGGAAATGAATTTCCAGAGTCAGTAATTCACATCGATTACAATCGCTATTATTGCTGCTATAGAATCCGAAGGGTATTCCGTTTATTTTTTAGCGCTGCGTTTGTGCTTTATTTCAAATGGATTTTGCCTTCATTCGAAAGAAAGGGAGAGAAGAAAAAAGAAGTTGGGTGCAGGAAAAATTGTCTCTGCAGGGCTGCGGTGATGAAGTGACGTGACATGCGTTCATATGTTACAATGAAGGGGAAGAATGGAAAGCGAGGGACGGTCATGAAGGTTGTATTCGTCTGCTTGGGGAATATTTGTCGTTCGCCGATGGCAGAAGCTGTATTTAGAAAAATGGTTCATGAAGAAGGATTGGAAGATAAAATTACGATAGATTCCGCTGCGACAAGTACGTGGGAGCATGGGAATCCGGTGCATCACGGCACTCGTAAGAAACTCGAGGATCACGACATTTCCGCAAAGGGGCTTGTGTCACGGACGTTGGATGAAACCGACCTGGATGCCGACTACATCTTGGGAATGGATGCGTCGAATGTGCGTAATATCCACTCGTTTGTCGATGGAAAATCGGATGCGACGGTGGCTCGCTTGCTTGAAGTGGCAGGAGTGCAGCGCGATATTGCCGATCCGTGGTATACAGGGGACTTTGATGCGACGTATCGCGATGTGACGCTCGGGTGCAAGGCGCTTCTAGAGCAATTGAAGCAGGAATTAAATCAATAGAGGTATAGTTATGAAGAAAATTAGTGAACTAGGGATTACAGGGAAAAAGCTCCTAATTGAAGGGATTGCATTCCTTATTGCTGGGGTGTTGCTCCTAATCTACGGACCAAGCTTCCCAGAATTGATGTTACGTCTGTTTTTAACATTCTTATGGGCTCGTGAACTATGGAATTTCTTGTTCCGTTGGTTTAGTAAGGCGGCGGCAAAAGATCCATTATGGCTGAATGTTGCTAAATTTTTCCTTTACGGATTTTTAGCAGGAAATCAATTTTTTATCTCGCTTCCGATTGCGATTGTCAGTATCTTGATGGGGCTTAACGAAGTGATGAAAGCGGCCACTAGTGGCGTAACGTACTATATTTATGTCAAAGACGGTATCCGTCCGCGACTGCGCTTGCTCATTGATACCATTTGGCTCTCAGTTGTCGGGGTAGCGACTTTACTGGCTCTTGGGGGCGACGGCAACTTGCAAATGTTCTTCCTATCGCTTTATTTTATCGGGCATGGGATTAGCAATATTCGAGACGGCTGGTTCTTCGAGGCCGAAGTTGGAAAGAAAGTCCTTCGTAGACGCTTGCGTCGAGGGATGCCGTTGGTACTGGCTGCGATTATTCCTCGTGTGACTTTGCAAAAAATCAATGATGCGTTGGAACTTGGAGAAGGCGAAACCGCTTCTGAAATTTACGACCGTGCCAAAGAAAATGCAGAACCAAACTTAGAAATGTTTATTCACGTCACAAAAGACGGATTTGGGGCAATCGGGCATGTCGACCTATGTTATAAGGGGCGTATCATTTCATTCGGAAACTACGATACGAATTCGGAACGCCTCTTTGGAACGATGGGCGACGGGGTGCTTTTCAGTGCCGACCGTGAAAAATACATCGAATTTTGTAAACGCGAAAACCATAAGACCTTACTCGGTTATGGCCTAGCCTTATCTCCAGAACAAATGGCTGCCATCGATAAAGAAATCGCCAAACTGATGTCGCTCACAGTGCCGTGGGATCCACCAAAAACCGTGAAACCAGCACGTCCTGGCATCGACAAGGAAGAGCCGATGTACGCCTACAAGCTTAAACAAGAAGCGGACGCGAAATTGTATAAGTTCGTCTCTTCAAAATTCAAAACGTATTTTGTGATGAGTACCAACTGCGTGTTGCTAGCAGACACAATTGTCGGAACAGCAGGGACCGATATTTTAAGCGCCCGAGGATTTATTTCCCCAGGGACGTATCAAGATTACTTAGATAAGGAGTTTGAGAGACCGCACAGTCTAGTCGTGACCAAGCGCGTCTATCAGTAAGAACATGGAACTTCAGGAAAAAGAATTCTTTATGAGGGAAGCGTTGAAGGAAGCGCAGAAAGCCTATGACCAAGCGGAAGTGCCAATCGGGGCGGTCGTCGTCCTAAACGGTGAAATCATCGGTCGCGGCCATAACTTACGCGAAAAGGAACAAGACGCCACCTTGCACGCTGAAATCAAAGCGATTCGCCAGGCGAACCAGCACCTTGCAAGCTGGCGACTCGAAGATTGCGAACTCTTCGTCACGCTGGAACCTTGTCCGATGTGTAGCGGAGCAATGATTCTCGCGCGTCTCAAAAAGGTGACGTTCGGCGCCTTCGACCCGAAAGCCGGTACAGCCGGTACCTTTATGAATCTCCTTCAAGACGAGCGGTTCAACCATCAAGTCGAAGTCGAGCAAGGCATCTTGGAAGACGAATGCAAAGAGATTTTGCAGACCTTCTTCAAAGGCCTTCGCGAACGCAATAAACAACGTAAACAAGAAGCAAAAGAAGCACAGCTTTCCGAGTAGGAGGCTGTGCTTTTTAACGTTCTTAACAAAAACTTATCATTGTAAACGGTTATCCGCTCTTGAAAATCATTTACATTTTATATAAAATTTTACATAGTTCGAAAAAGGAAAGGAGCAGTAAATATGAAATTATCAGAAAAACAAACACAAATATTAGGGTGGATCGCAACATGTATGTCTGTGGCGATGTATGTAGCTTATATTCCGCAAATTATGAATAACTTAGCTGGACACAAAGGAGACTTCATTCAACCACTCGTTGCCGCATTAAACTGCTCATTATGGGTATACTATGGATTATTCAAACCAGACCGTGATATTCCACTAGCAGCTGCAAACGCACCTGGTATCTTCTTTGGTCTAATCTCTGCTTTAACAGCAATTTTTTAATCAATGATGATTCGCACAGCTTCACTTAAGAGGCTGTGCTTTTTTTGATTCTGTGGAACTGTGCGGATTTCTTTATAATAGCTGTAACGTTGCACCGGTTCGAGCCGAAATCTCTCACCTTCGACAAAAGTGCGATGTTTGAAATCCGATTTTTACAGGAGTAGAATAGAGAATGTCGTTAAAAGTTTCAAAGTGAACTGGAGGAATTCGTATGTCATTTTTAGGTTATAACAAAGGAGAAACGTTAGAATTCAACTACAAAAAAGCGTGCGGCTTATGGCTTATCGCAGTTGCATTCGTGATTGCACTCGCGACGGTTGTAGGTGGAGAACAAATCATTAATATGCAGGTCTTCAGTATCGGCTATATGGTGAGCTTCTTTTCTATCAATCTGAATAAAAAAGTACTCCATAAATTCTCGGACGGCCCTTCAACACCTTTCCAACGCAAAATGTCGTTATACTCAGTAATTCTCTTATTTATTTTACTAGTACTCTTAGGTGGACCATTCTTCGAAACAGAGAACTGGAGACTCATCTGGTTAGGCGCGCTCCTAGCAACAGGAATTCATTTCTTCCCGTACTATTTCGTTCATGGGAAATCAATGATTTTCTTAGGATTGGCATGCGTGATCAATGCAGCGGTCGGATACCTTTCTCCGCAAAGCTCTCTCGTGACTATCGCCTATATCGATGCCTTTATTAAATTAGCCTTTGGACTTTACCTATTCTTTTTATCAAAACCATCCAAAGCATAAACTTATTTTAGAGAACAAACAGCAAATCAATCCGGTTTGCTGTTTTTTTATGGTTGATTTCTGCGGAACTTTGCGGATTTCTTCATAATAGCTGTTCCTACGAAATCAACAGACCATGACTTTAGTAATGTAAATGAATGACAAAAGTGCCTGTTGCGCGACTCCTTAAAATGATTTAATAAAGACAAGGAAAACAGTTAAGGAGCGATTCAAATGAAAATCAACATCAAAAAAACAAGACACAAACCAACTTACAAAAGACCTAATGATTGTGGCGCTCGTCATCAATGCATTAGCCCTTGTCCTTCACCTGATTCTAAACATGTTTACAGGCGTAGCGTTGATCACTGCAGTCACAAGCCATTTCATCTTTATCCTCCTCCCAATCATGTACCTGGCAGAGGATGCTAAGAAAAATAAAGAAGCCGACAACCGGTAAGCACAAGCGAACATCTTAGATAGTTTTTCCTTCTGGAGAGACTATCTTTTTAAGAGTCTCTTTTGCCATCCCTCGGCACGTATTGATTTTAGAAAACAAAGCAGATTCACTTGAAAAAGAAACATCCCATAGAGAAGCACGAAACCCCATCGTTGGCGGTAGGGAGCAGACGTGTTCTTTCTTCACGTTGATTTCGGAGAAGCTTGCGGATTTTATAATCGCAGTAACGGGGAATCGCATCGAATGTGAATTATGCGGAGTAGGAACTCGTTCCGTACTCCGCATTTGAAGCTTCGAAGGTGAGAAACTCGAAGAGGCTCGAACCGGTGCCCTGTAACAGCGATTATAAAAATAATCCGCAAGCATTCGAAGAAATCAACACCCGCAAGGGTGGCCTTTAAAAAGAAAAAATAACTGTGGAGCACTCCACCAACTCCTACCACCAAACCCCATGGGATAGCCCCTTCAGCACTCTCTATGTGGAGCGTTTCCGTTAATTTCTTTTTCAAGCAAAATCTGCTTGCTTTTCGAGGAGAAGTTTTGTATAATAATACGTGCCGTTAGGCCGTATGGCAATAGCGAACTTATGAATCGAGTCAGGTCCGGAAGGAAGCAGCTATAAGTAATGTTCGCTATGTGCTGTATGTACATAGAAGAAGAATCAGGCTGGACCAACGGTTCAGCCTGTTTTTATGAAAAGAGTATCCAGTGGAGGGAGAATAGTCGCATGAAAAATCAGAGTTTCCAAGAAGAAGTGCAGCACTTAGAAATCGTGCAAGACTTAATGGAACAAAAAGTGGCGATCGAGAAGAAACGATTGCAAGAACGCGACCTGGATATCGCTAGACAAGATACCATTCAGTATGGAATCCAACAATTAGAAAACCAATTGGAATCCCCATACTTTGGAAGAATTGACGTTCAATTTGAAAAAGACGAGAGAGTTGAGAAGATGTACATCGGACCAGCAACTTTCTTTGACGAAGACGACAATGTGCAAGTGTATGACTGGCGTGCTCCAATCGCAAGCCTATTTTACGAAGGAACATTGGGAGAGCTTCAATACGAAACACCAAATGGCTTCGAGAACGCTCAAGCCTTCTTAAAACGCGATATCGTCATCCGTAAGGGTGAATTAAAATCTGTTTATGACATTGAAAATGAAGAATCATTATTGATGGATGCCTTAAGCGCACCAACAAACCGTGACGGACACCTAGAAGGAATCACGGCGACGATTCAAAAAGAACAAAATGAAATTATTCGTTTAAATCCAAAAGACTGGTTCATCGTAAATGGATGTGCCGGAAGTGGGAAGACAACGATTTTACTACAACGCATTGCGTACTTAATGTACCAAGCAAAAGACAAGCGTATGAGCGATATGCTCCTGTTGTCGCGTAACCAATTGTTTGCCAAATATATCTCACACGTCATCCCAAGCTTAACGGGAAGTGAGCTATACCAACAAACCTTGTCGCAACATACCATCGAGCTGTATCGCAAAATGTATTTGCATAAAACAACAACGCTTAGCCAAGTGCCAACGCGCAAAGTGTACTTGACGGACAGCGAGTGGATTGCGCTTGTACACCGCAATATCAAAGGGTTAACGGCAAAAGAATTACCATACCGCGCGCTTGGAATTAAAGGACAAGCCGTATTTACGATGAAAGACTATCAAAAACTCGTCGAAATCGTGAATACAGCACTACCGTTGCAACAACAATTAACACAAATGCAAACCGTGCTCGAGCGTACGTTGAAACGCCGTCTCACGAAGTTCTTTATGTCTGAAAAGGCAAAAGCGGTCTATGAATCAATGAACGCGATGCAAATCGAAGTGTTGATGAAAGACGTGGAGACAAAGAGCGAGGCAGAGTACTACCAAGTGCTTGGACAAAAAGTGTTCGAGAAGGAAGTGCTAGAAGTAACGCAACAAGTAGAAATGTTCGCATTCGTGGATGTTGCCGCTCTTGTGGCGAAATGGATGCCCGAAGCTAAAGCCCGTCGCCAAGAACTCGGTAAGACGGACAACGCACCACTTCCATTGAAGAAGATTGAAGGCAGCCGCATGCAAGTCACTGCAGAAGGAATCCGTCTGTTGCAATATGTCGCAACACGCGTGACGCCAGTTCGTGACTACACAGGTTTCAGCCACCTCTTCATCGACGAAGTGCAAGACGTGTCACTCTTATGGCTTGGAACATTATCCAACTATTATTTCCGTGCGAAATTCACCGTAGTGGGGGATACATTCCAATCATTCTCAACATCTACAACGATTTTCACATTGGACAAACGACACCCAGAACTAGTGGACTTGATTTTTGCAGACCGCACGTTAACGTACCGCAACTTAGCGATTAGTTACCGTTGTACGGCGCAAATCACACGTTTTGCTAACGGCATTCTAGGATGGCCGCTGGATAAAAATGTGTTCCCACGTTCAGGGGCAGATGTGTCTGTATACTTAGAACAAGAAGGCCAAGAAATGGCGCGCTTAAACACCTTACTGGAAGAAAGTCCAAAAGGCTACCATACAACAGCAATCCTTTGCCGTACGATGGACGAAGCCAAAGCGTTGTACCAACAACTCGACCAAGACGACATTGCGCTTCTAGAAGATAGCAGTGAGTCGCTTGGCAGCCGCTTCGTGTTAACGACGATTCAAGTGGCGAAAGGGATGGAGTTCGACGAAGTCATCATTTGGAATGCGACAGACGAAGCGTACCATACGATGAAAGAGCACATGATGCTGTATACAACATGTACACGTGCAAAACACCAGCTCTCACTCATCTCTCAAGCAGGCAAAGAGAGCCGCTTTATCAAGAATTCGAAAGCACCGATGAAACGAATCGGGCAGTAGAATTTTTGGCAAATCTATACTAGAATAGAACTGTAAAATTTTGAAAAAAGGCAGGGAAGTAAAATGGCTTATCAAGCATTATATCGAAAATGGCGTCCTCAAACGTTCGATGATATGGTCGGGCAAAGTGCGGTCACGCATACATTGAAGAACGCGATTAGCAATCACAAAACGAGTCATGCTTACTTATTTACAGGACCTCGTGGGACAGGAAAAACGAGTGCCGCGAAGGTGTTTGCAAAGGCCATTAACTGTCCAAACCAAACAAACGGCGAGCCATGTAACGAATGTGAAATCTGTAAAGGCATCACGAACGGAACGATTGGCGATGTCATCGAAATCGATGCTGCCAGCAACAATGGTGTCGAAGAAATCCGTGATATTCGTGACAAGGCGCGTTATGCACCAACGCAAGCCGAATACAAAATTTATATTATCGACGAAGTGCATATGCTCTCAACAGGAGCCTTCAACGCACTCTTAAAAACCTTAGAAGAACCGCCTCAAAAGGTCATCTTCATTCTCGCAACAACGGAACCGCATAAGATTCCAGCGACGATTATTTCACGTACGCAACGTTTTGACTTTAGACGCATCACGTCGCAAGAAATTATCGACCGCTTGGCATACATCTTAGACCAAGAAGGAATCGAATACGAAGCGGATGCCTTAAGCGTGGTGGCAAGATGTGCCAACGGGGGAATGCGTGACGCCCTCAGTCTGCTCGACCAGATGATTTCATTTGGCGACGGCAAGGTGACGCTAGACGAAGCGATTCAAGTGTCGGGAAGTCTGACAGACGACTTGATGATTGATTTCGTGAAAGACTTACAAGAAACAAAGGCTGAAGAAGCCCTTGAAAAATTACAACAACTCTTCAAAATCGGGAAAGAAGCGAGCCGACTCGTAGAAGAATGGTTGGAATTTGCCAGAGACCTCCTCATCGCGAAACAAAGTGGAGAGGCAATCGGTCGTAGTGAACGATTCCTACAGTTCAAAGACGAAGTGGAACCAGAATTCTTATACCGCTTTGTAGAGGCGTTAAATCAAACGCAACAAGAAATGCGCTTCACGACAAAACCAACGATTTCGCTGGAAGTGTTGACGATTAAAATGGCGCAACCATACACATTGACGCCAAGAACAAGTTCTGGTGCACCAGCAATGCCAAGTAGCGAAGAAGTGCAGCAGTTGCAACAACAAATCGCGCAAATGCAACAGCAAATGAACGCGTTGTTGCAAGGGGGCGTACCTCAAGCGCCTCAAGCACCAAAAACGCAGGCACCAAGACCAACGCGTGCGGCCTTTAAGCCAAATACGACGGCCATCCAAAAAATCTTGACGGAAGCAACCCGCGAAGACTTATTGAAGGTACGCGACTTGTGGGGCGACTTACTCAGTTGTTTGAACCCGCAAGAACAAGCGCTGTTAAGCCAATCAACGGTGAATGCGGCGGGGCCCAATGGATTCGTCCTCGGATTTGCCTACGACCACTTGTGTGACATTTCAGAAACAAGACCAGGATTCCGTGAGGTCATCCAAGAACATCTGGAACGCCTCGGTGGCTACAGTGGGACGTTCGTGGCAGTGACGCAACATCAATGGCCACAAATTCGTGCGGATTTCTTACAAGAACGCAAGAAGAACCAAGAAGAGGAAGCTGTTTCCATCGTGACGGAAGAACCGGCCGTGGAGGAAGCACTCACACCAGAAGAACAAGCATTTGAACAAAAAGTAAACGACACGATTGAACTCTTCGGGGAAGAGATCGTGCAAATCGAAGAATAGAGACGGAGGAATTAAGATGCGTGGAATGGGAAATATGCAAGGCATGATGAAACAAATGCAAAAATTGCAAAAACAAATGGCGCAAGCTCAAGAAGAATTAAACCAAACAGAATACACAGGAACTTCTCAAAGTGATTTAGTAAAAGTGACTGTAAACGGCAAACGCCAAGTCTTAAACGTGGAAATCAAACCAGAAGCGGTAGATCCAGACGATGTAGAATTATTACAAGACTTAGTGTTAATGGCGACAAATGATGCGTTAACGCAAGCAGAAAAAGCCAACGACCAAACAATGGGTCAATTCACAAAAGGATTAAACATCCCAGGATTTTAATCGATTGGAGGTTTGAGCATGCATTATCCAGAACCGATTGCACGATTGATGGATAGCTTTATGAAGCTGCCGGGAATTGGTGCGAAGACGGCTGCACGACTTGCCTTCTTCTGCATGGATATGCGTGAAGAAGACGTCTTAAATTTTGCGAATTCGCTCATCAGCTGCAAGCGTGACCTGCATATGTGTTCCGTTTGTGGAAATGTAACGCAAGAAGATCCGTGTGAAATTTGTGCGGATACTACGCGTGACCGTACGAAGATTCTTGTGGTGGAAGACGCCCGAGATGTGATGAGTATGGAGCGGATGAAGGAATATAAAGGGCTCTATCATGTGCTTCACGGGGTACTTTCTCCGCTGGAAGGGACGGGGCCGGATGATATTAATATTACGTCGTTGATTACGAGGTTGCAGGATCCGGAAGTCCAGGAGGTTATTATCGCGACCAACGCGACAGCGGAAGGTGAAGCGACTGCCATGTACTTGTCACGTCTCATCAAGCCAGCTGGGATTAAAGTAACGCGTCTGGCTCATGGGCTAGCGGTCGGCAGCGACATCGAATACGCAGACGAAATGACTCTCTTCCGTGCTATCGAAGGACGAAGAGAACTATAATAAAATCTATTGATTCAATGAAAATGATGGTTAAGACGTTGTCTTAAATCGCCCTCTGGGGACATCTTCATAGTGATGATAGTAAAGGCATCGGATTGAGCCTAGGTCTCAATCCTACCAAGCCTCAAAGAGCCACAGGAGAATAAATTCTCTTGTGGCTCTATTTCGCATTGGTTGCTTTGGCTTTACTATTCTCACTATAGAGTCCCCGAGGGCTTTTTTAAGCCAACGAAACTGCTTTTGAATCAATAGATTTTATTTATTTGCTTCAACAGCACGGGAGAGAGTGCGTTTCGATGCGGTGCGGGGCTAGGGATGAGGAGGGCGTTACTCTCTGAGGCTTGTGAGAGGGACGAGTCATGGCGGTGCTTGCCTTCCGGTCTTGGGACTGCGACCACAGAGTGTGTGCTTTGGGAGGGGTGTGTGCTGGGACGGGTTGGTGCTGATTAGGTTGCAGCGGAAGGGGGAGTGCTCCTTAATATGGGTAAATTCGCGAGGGAATAGGCGGGGGGCGCAAGAAATGGTATAATATGGGAATAAAGTAACTATTTAGAGGTAATAAATGAATCAACTGTTTAGAAATTTTATTTCAAAAGAGCGAGTGAATAGTTTTCGAGAGTTAACGAAGACGCTCGTGAAAATGGCGGGGACCGATGAAGTGGTGCCTGAAGAGGATGAAAGTGTGCCTTGGGTTCCGTCAATCGTAGGATTAATTTTCATATTATGGCTTTCTTCTAGTGATTGGCTCAAAAGTGTGACGCAACCGCTGATTGACCAATTTCCGCTTCTTTCGCTATGGCCGTTAGCGTTTCTCTTTGTCTACCTTCCGATTTTAAATGGGCTAGATGAGTTATGGAAACAACCGCAGAGAAAACGGGACTTACAGGTGTTGATGGCGATTGCCAAACGTGCGGTGGCCGTTTTAAAAGAATATGACTATGACAATTTAGACGACGTGATTGACGCAGAAGTGGTCATCAACGAATACACCGAGCGATACGGGTTATAGGAGGCCTGGGATGAGATTATGGCATGAGGAATTGATTGGGCAGCTTCCGCGTCCGCAACTCTTGGGGCAGCACCGCGAATGTTGTGCGCTCAGAGGCAATGGTTGGGGTAAGAAGCATGCGACGGTGGACTATGTGTTTACTTATAGCCCGTATGTGCTGTATCAGTACCATACGGTGATTATGGATGAAATGGAGCGCCGTGGCTACAATGTGACGCCACAGTGGAAAGAGGCTTCGTATCGTGGAAAAGTGTGTCCGAAGTATACCGAAGTGAAAGCGTGTGCGTGGACGAGTCCGTTATACAAAGAGCACGATGATGCGTATTACAAAGAATGTATTGACAATTTAGCACAAAAAGGAATTATCCTGGAAGGAGAAAATCATGTTTAGACTTCTATTGAAAGACGTTGCGACGAAAAAAATGTTAGTGAACTTCCGAGAGTTGACAAGCTACTTAATGAAAGAGGCGGGAATGGATGATGAACTGCCGGAACTAGTCGACAAAACGGCAACCATCAAAATGATTGCGGGGATGTTTTTATTCATCATAGTGATGCGTACGGGGATTTTATGGAGACCACTTGAGTTTATGGTAAACAAGTTTGCCGGAGAAGGGAATGTGATTTTTCTACTCTTACCATTTGTTTCTTTGTACTTGTTTTTAGCATTCTTTTTTCTTCTGTACCGAATTTGGTCTAAAAAAGTACTGACACGTAAACTTGGCGAGTTGATACCAATTGCGGAACGTGCGATTGCAACGCTTAAAGCAGCAGGGCGCGACGACTTAGAAGAGGATATCGAAGACGCAGAGTTTCTGATTGAGGATTATAAGAAGCGATTCGGGTTTTAGGGAGATGCGAAATGAAATTATTTAGAAAAGCGATTAGACAAAGACGATTAACGCGGATGCGGGAATTACTGAGTGCTGTGATAGAACAAAATGGAAGTGAAAATCAGTTGCCCGAGGATGGAAGAATTATCAGAAGTTGGGCTTTTGTTATATTGGGCTTTGTATTGTTTTATGTGTTTACAAATGCCGATATTTTGTTACCTGCTGCTGGTTTAATCTTCATGGGTTTATTTTATCCCAGTTTTTTGATATGGGGGATTTTGGTCGGGATTGGCACTTTACTCCTTGTTTTTGGGCTAATATATCTGTTTCATCGTCTCATAATTGATTCCTATTATCAAGAGTTTGGGATGTTATATGAATTAGCCACGGAAGAGCTTTCTGTATACAAACAAGAGCCGCTGATTCCAATGAGTGAAGAAGCGGAAAGACTTCAGTACTATATGGAAGAGTTGAAACTAGAGACAAATACAAACAAGTCTAAATCGGGTAAATAAAATTTTTGGGGAAATAAAAGATGAAGAGAAGATTTGAAGAGAAAAGAATTGCTAGACTACAACAATTAGTCAATGAGGTCGTGGCTTTATCTAGTATGGAAGAAGAGACAATTAAAGTGCGACCATATAGATATATTCCAAAGATTATATTTAATATTTTTATGTTGTTCGAAATATTTTATCTATTGTCATTAAATAAGAAGGTAGGAGGAATCTTTCATTTCTTGAAAGTTTGGTACGAGGGAAATAAATATGCTGTGAAGTATGCGCTGGAATATGTTCAATATGAACCTTACATTATCGTAGTTCTTCCAATAATAATGCTCTTTTTATATTTCTTGCAACTGCACCTTCAAAAACAAGATGTGAGGGAAGTCGTTGCAAGAGCGGATGAAGAGCTCGCGAAATGGGAACACACTCCATCTGCGGACATTCCGCATGCTATAAAGGCATTAAAATATCATTTAGAGGAGTTACGATTAGACTACGATTTGTAATAACCCTTGAACGACAGGAGAAATGGGAATGGAATTGAAACAGAAAATTAAGAAACAGGATGTACAGCGACTGCGTCAATTAATTCAAGCAGTTGCTGATAAAAATGGCGAAGACGCTAAATTGCCGATCAGCTTTTTACCGTGGCGCGGTATTATAATGGCCATTAGTCTCGCGGGGTTAGCATACGGAGTTGTGGCTACGTTTATTGTCACAATATCTACAATATTCTTTACAGAGCTTACGATGCAGCAGCCGGGGAAAGGGTATCAAGATAGCCTCTTCGGCAATATGATGCTCGACTGGGTTATCATGTTTGCCTTTATAGCCTTTGTTCTCTATTGCTGCTACAAATCCGTTTACTGGGAATGGAACAAGCTGGTTGTTCGAGGGAATAAAGACGTGGCGATATGGAAAGCTGCACCAAGAGAAGCCAGCCGCGAAGCTGTTGAAGCGCTAGAGTCGTATCTATACGAACATACAACGAGTGCGGAGTAGAGTCCTTCTAAGGCAGAGTTACAAAAGTTTTTGAAACAAGCGCATAAGGATTATTAGGGAACTTAAACCATTTAGAACTCTCAGAAGAATGGATTCAAGAGTTGGATGATTGTGTGTATGAAGTGAGGGAATCATACGGAATGACTGTTTAAAAAGAATCTTTGGGGATAGAAGATACGACCTTTGAACGTCAGGAGGAATGACAATGAAAAAGAAACAAAAAGTGAAGGAACGCCACGTAAGACAACTACGCCAGTTGATTGAAGCAGTGACCGAGCAAAACGGGGAAGAAGGCACACTACCAATGAGCTTGTACCCGTTACGCATCTGCATAACCATCCTTAGTGTTGCTGGAGTGGTGTTCGCAGTGGCGGTGTTAGGACGCGCGCTGTTAGTCGAATCGGACTTCTTTTCAGCGCTCGAATTGGTGTTTTCGACGGGGGATTCAGAGGTTCTCGCACAAGTAGGTAGGGTCCTCTTCGGATTGGCGCTTCACTTCGGCATCATGTTTGCGGCCCTAGCCGTTGTTCTCTACTGCTGCCACAGCTCCGTTCGTTGGGAATGGAAAAAACTCGTAGCTCGTGGAAATGAAGAAGTGGCAACATGGAAATCCTCTCCAAAAGAAGCCAGCCGCGAAGCCGTTGAAGCGCTAGAGGAGTATTTACAGGAACATGCAACGCTTGGCAAACCTTCTAAATTGAAGGAAACAGTACAAGCCGCCGCTACGGGTGTCGGGGCTGCGATGGAGAAAGTGAGCAAAGAACACGAAGTACAGAAACGCCTAACAAGCGTCGAAGCTTCACGAGTCCGCGCCTTAAGAAGACTATTGAAGCTTGTCTTGAAGATAAACGAACGAGGAGAACAGCTTCCAAAAAGCTCGTATTGGCTTCGCATCTATGTCCTGATTACGGTCGCAATTGCAGGCATCGTCATCGGACTCGTATCTGGGTTCGTTCAGTATTTGAAATTATTCATAGCCTGCCTAGTGACGTTGCAATTGAGAGTCGCAATCGGATATCTTGCCTTCATTTGGCCATTTGCCCTTATCTGGTCCTTACCGATTATCGTCTTCGTTGTAGTCTTCAATTGGCACCGCAGAGAAACGTTTAAGGAATGGAAAGAACTATTGGCACTGGCAGACCGCGAAGCAGAAACATGGAGCCAAACCACAGCCGTACCAGATGAAGTAGCAGCGTTACAGAAGTTTTTAAAACAAGCACATAGATACTATTAGGAGGATATTATGAACTATAAGAAAACGATTTGGCAGGGGCAGACGACAAGGCTCCGTGAACTCATTCGCATTGTAAACCGCAGAAGCAAACAGCCGCGCGTCCTGCCAAGAGATAATCGTCAGGTTCGACTATTTTGTATGCTCTTCTTTGGAATCATCACGCTCTATACGATTATGACGACAGGATTTCTTGCGGCCATCCTGGGCTCGATCTATATGCTCTTTTCAAGGAAATCCTCACCAGTCATGGACCGGATGTTACCGTACTGGTGGGTTCCGATTTTGTGGGTGGCATTGATTGCGATTTTCATCCTCATTCTCTGGCTGGCGCGTCGTTCCCTTGTAAAAGAAACACTCTTCTTACTCGAACACGCGAAAGAAGAAATCGCACGCCAATATGAAGAAGGCAATGGCGTTGTTTCACAAGAAGTCATCAATTTAGAAAATTACGTCGACGACTTACAACGCAACTACCGGTTCTAAGGAGGAAGTAGATGCTTATTTTAGGATATCCAAGAAGACTCGTAGTGAATCAAAAAGAAGTGAAGGAAGTGCGCACCGTTGCCGAGCGACTCGTAACGGAAAGTGGCATTCCAGCCGAATTTCCAGAAGAAACGAAACGCGGGGTGTTCTTGTCGCTCTTACTCGGAGTCGTATCGATTATCGCAGCATTCCTAGTGGTAGGAATAATCTATCTATTCATTGAAATCGGTGGGGACTTCGTCGGATTCGTGCAAGTCCTTGGGATTTTAGCGTTCGGATTTTCCGCACTGCTCATGATTTGGTCGGTGTTACTCATTATCACAGCGATTTTATATCGTCGTGAGCAAAACAAGCGCTGGAAGGAATTATCTGCGCTGCTGGATATCATCGATGAAGCCATTATCGTGTTACGCGAAGAAGACCGCAGTTATTTAGCATTGGAATTAAAACGCGCCGAACGACTCGTGGACCGCTATAATGACGTCCGCCGCGTCGTGACATTGGTGGAACGTGTTTAAGGAGAAGCGTTATGGATACTTTTTTACTTTCAGGGAACCAGAGAATCAAAATGAAGGAGATGCGAGAATTTCGTGAAATCGTGAAAAATTTGGTAGCTAAAAGTGGAGTTGCCTTTGAATTCCCAGAGGAAGCAGAGCCGTCAACGGGATTAAAAATATTGCTTTGGATTCTACGAGCATTAGTTGTCATCGTGGTATTATTTAGTCTTTGGTTGTGGCTTTTGGGTCGAGGATCACATTTTTCTATTGAAGCATTAATTTCATTTATAGTGATACTTTTGTATGTAGGGGGTAGTATCACCTTAGTTTACGGACTAATCATCATTATTCCAGCGGTGATATTATACAGGAATGAGCAAAAACAATTTCGATTGGAATTACGAACACTCATTGACATTGCGGAGGCGGCTATTTCTGTCTTACGGAATCAAAATCGTAAAGATGTGACAAGTGAAATCAATCAAGCAGAAAAATTAATAGAGGGATACCGAAAAAATAAACTTTCATCCAATGATGGTGTGTAAGGAGGAGAACCATGGATTTACAAAGAATTCGATACAGAAAAAATGAAGCACAAGAGTTTCGCGCATTGACCGAGCGCCTTGTCGGAGAGAGCGGCCTTGACATCGAGCTGCCGTATGAAAGTCCGGGAGTGCAGCACCTTATGAAGTATTTTTACGTCCTCGTGGGCATTCTCGTGCTCTTGACGATTGGACTCGTGGCATTTATTTTCTATGTGAACGGTGGGAAATCAGAGAACTTTATGATTACCCTCAGTAACGAAGAAATGCTCGTGTTCTTCCCGCTTGTAATCGTGTGGATGTTCGGGCTGTTTTTTGCAAAGGCGTTAGACGCACGTAACCAGCTCTTCATTCAAAAAGACATCCGCGCACTCTTGCCGGTTGCCCAAGAAGCACTCGAGGCCCTTCATGGAAACGAGAACGACTACGTCAAACGCGCACAGTTGCTCGTTAAAAAATACAAAACTTACGGGTTATAAAATAAAGGGATTTGAAAACAGAGGGAGTAAGAATGAAGAAGAAAGTCACACAAGAAACAGCCAATCGACTCCGAGAATTATTGGAAAAGGTGACTTCAGAAAGAGGAGATGGAGCACCTTTACCGAAAGATCATCAAATAGCGCGGTTACTACTGCCACTATTCGCTCTTTGTTTCGCCGGTGTCTATTTACAAAATGCGCACGCTTTTTCGATTATAGGGGGTGCATTTGCAACTATTTTTGAGGTTGGTGTTTGGGAAACGTTCGAATTCGTGGTGACCGTCACGAGCTTCCATTTCTTGACGTGGAGTGTTCCTTTTATCGTTCTAGGAGCTGTCTTTTTCTGGAGACGTCATTCCTTCAAGAAGGAATTCAATGCTTTAGTGGAACGAGCAAAGGAAGAGATTACTCTCGGGAAAAAGAAACCACGCGAGACAAATCGCACCCTTGAAAAAGGGCTAGAAGGCTTTCTAAAATCATTGCAAACGGAATATCAATTTGAACAAAAAATAAGGTAAGAATGTAAAGAGGTTAGGGACATGATTTATAAAACACTATTATTCGACCTGGATTCAACGCTCTGGGACTTTCATTCGGCGGAGAATTACGCGCTGACAAAACTCTTGGAACAGCAAGGCGTGGAGGATGTCGAGGCGTATATCGACGTCTACGTGCCGATGAATCGTGCCATGTGGCGTTCGTTGGAAAAGGACGAAATCACGCGTGAGGAACTCGTCGAAACGCGCTTTGCCAAGTTATTCGACCACTTCGGTTTTGAAAAAGACGGGAAGGAACTCGCGGCAGATTACGAAGCCATCCTAGGAACGCAAGGCCAAACGTACGAAGGGGCAGATGCGTTGCTTCAAGCGTTACAGGACGCAGGATATGACTTATACGCTGCCACAAACGGCATCACGACGATTCAAAAGGGGCGCTTGTCAAACTCGCCGATTTCCAAATACTTCAAGAAAGTATTTATCTCCGAAGAAGTCGGAGCACAAAAACCGAGTGAAGTCTTCTTTGAACGAGTAGCTGGTGCGATTCCAGACTACGACAAGGACAAAGCCGTGATCATCGGAGACTCGCTGACAGCGGATATCCAAGGCGGCATCAACGCCGGTATCGACACGATTTGGATGAACCTAGCGGCAAAAGAAAACAAAACCGCCATTAAGCCAACCGTGGAAGTGAGAAGCTACGCGGAATTATTAGAATTCTTAGTGTAAAACGAACTGACTGCAGGCACGTCTTGCAGTCCTTTTTTATGCAAAAAAGTTGAGGTTCCACCCCTTAGCGGGTAGACTACTTAAAAGGGCAAAGGCCCGACCAAAAATGAAAGTTGGAAATGAATGAAAAAAGTATTAATGGGAATTGGCGTGGCGATGCTTCTTGCAGCGTGTGGAACGACCGCTAGTACAAACAGTACGAACACGACGAATGCGACCGCGCAGACGCCACAAACGACACAACAGGCGCATGTCGAAGTGAAGACAGACGGCACGTATACCGTAAAAGAATATGATTTTGAAAGTAATGGCAAGAATCTCTATGCGCGTGCCTTTGTGCCAGACGCGAGCGGACGGGTACCACTCGTAATCTTTAGCCACGGACTTGGGGCAAACGCCTGGCACGAGGAAGAAGTGCAGAAGACATTGGCCAAGGCTGGCATTGCGGTCTTCAGCTTCGAATTCGCAGGAGGCTCGTCATCCGCAGCTCCGATGAGTGAAGGGTTGACGACCGAGATGTCGGTTCTAACCGAAGTGCAAAACTTAAAAGACGCCATCCGTATCGCAAGCGGGTTGGAATATGCCGATCCGCAGAAAATTTATCTGATGGGAAGTAGCCAGGGCGGACTCGTCACGGCACTGACGGCAGAAGAAGTGACCAATATCGCAGGCCTCTTCTTGTTCTATCCAGCATTTTCACTGCCGGACGATATCCGAAGTAGCTTCCCGAAACTTGACGAAGTACCCGAGACCTTCAACTTACTCGGCACGAAAATCGGGAAGAAATACATCACGGACATCTACGACATGGATCCTTACGCGAACCTAGAGAAGCTCGCGATGCCGGTGCATATTTATCACGGCAAAGACGACAATATCGTGCCACTCACGGCCTCACAAAAAGCAATGAAGCGCCTAAAAGACGCCCGCCTCACGACGCTTGAGGACACAGGCCACGCCTTAACGGCAGAGCAGCAAGCACAAATTGGGTTTGAGATTGCGGATGAGATTTATAATGGGATGAAGTAAAAAAACTGGACTCACAACACCGTGAGTCCAGTTTTAATTTTCTTTTTTTCCCCTTTCCCAAGCGGGCCGATATCTCCTCGTGTCTTGAAAAAGAGCGCGGCACCATTCCAAACCGTATTTCACATTATCGGACCACCAGCCCCTATGCAAAGATCGAATCTCTCTTTGCATCCGCTCATTAACTTGATAAGAATAAAAAAGACTGAATACGCTCAAAATGATTACGAAAAATCCGCGGATTCTATAGTAGCAATAACGTGAATTAGCATTAAATGCGAATTAAAGGGAGTAGGAATGAAATTCCGTACTCCCTTTTTGAGGCTTTAAAGGTGAGAGACTTTAGGCTCGAACCGCTGCAACGTTATCGCTACTATGAAGAAATCCGCAAGGATTTGGAGTAATCATTTTTGCGCTACACGGAATTTTAAATATCCAATTCTTTCATCAAGTTCTCTACGCACTGTACAACAGAGGAGTCGAAGTCTTTGCGATAGACGAGCTGGATGTTCCGTTTCGGTGTGAAGCCATCGAGTTCGAGTTTGGAAAGGTAGCCGCTCTCCAAGTCTTTTTTTACAAGAAGCTCAGACACGATGGAGATACCGAGCCCGTGCGCTACGGCTTCCTTGATACTGTACTGATTATCCACCACGAACGGCTGCCGGTTCATAAACTCCGGCTCCCGTAACTGCTTCAACAAAAACTTATGCAGCGACGACTGACTCCCTTTCGAGATATACCGTTCCCCATTTAAATCCTCTAACGTGCAGCGGCCTTTTTCAGCCAGCGCATGATCGCTCTTACAAATCACCACGAGCGAATCCTCGTATACCGTCGTACTCGCAAATTGCTTCATATCGACTGGAATATATTCCGAGAAAAACGCCAGCTGGATTTTCCGGGCTTCCAAGTCCGCTAGAATCACCTTCGAGCGGTCGACCTTAATGGATACTTGATGGTCTGGGAAGGCATCGTTTAAAAGCGGCAGGAGGGCAGGGAGAATCGTCGACCCGATAAATGGCGTAGCTCCGATAATAATCGAACGACTCGTCGTATCGGCCAACTCCCGAAGCGCGTTCAGGCCACCGTTCATCGTTGCGACCACCTTCTTGGCCGTCTCATAGAACAGCTTGCCGTATTCCGTCAGTGTAAAGCTCTTATGCGTGCGCTCAATCAGTGGGTACCCCAGCTCTTCCTCCAGGCTCTTGATTTGTTTCGTGACATTTGGTTGCGAAGTATAGAGTTCCTCTGCGGTTTTCGTAAAGCTCATCGTCTCGCAGAGGGTTTTAAAGGTTTGTAATTTATCGATATTCATGACATCCCGCCTTTCCACACTAGTATATCATAATTATTCTAATCTGTTATGCAAATGTATAACAAAATGGCATACAAAACGTCAAAAAGTGAATTGGACGCACTCCGTTATTCTCAGTACACTGTATGTAACGTCAAGGACGAAAAATAAAAAACGAAAGGTGATTATTATCATGAGTAAAGATAAAAACAAAAAATCCGCTCTGTGGGGCATTCTTCTCGCATTAGCAGCATTCCTCATTATCGTATTTATGCCGCCAATGGAAGGACTCTCTGTTGCAGCACAACGTAGTTTGGCTATCTTTGTATCAGCACTTATTTTATGGATTGCAAAACCAATTCCAATTTATCAAACATCGATTATAGCCGTATTACTACTTCCATTAATTGGAGTTGTTGAAAAGCAAAAAGAAGCGTTTGGAACGTTAGGGTACGACATCATCTGGTTAATGGTAGCCGCATTCGTATTAACATCAGCCATCAGCGAAACGAACCTTGGGAAACGTATCGCGCTCTCAATGGTCGTGAAATTCGGACGCACGAAGGTACAGACACTAGCCGTATTACTAGCCGTAAACTTCATTCTAGCGTTCTTCGTACCATCAACAACAGCCCGTGCTTCATTAATCTTGCCAATCTCAATCGTATTATTACAAATTTACAATGAGCTTCCAGGAGAATCGAACTTCGGGAAATTAATGATGTTACAAAATGTTCAAAACAACGCGTTCGCAACATCAATGGTTATGACAGCAACATCAGCACAAGTAATCGCAATTGGTTTCATCAACAAACAAGCCGGTGCAAGCCTTGGCTACATGGACTGGTTAATCGTATCAATGCCACAAGCGATTTTAACAGCCGTAATTATCTTCTTTATCGGTGTGAAATTATACAAAGTTGGTAAAGAAGCCGGCGAAGAAGCAATGGCAAACGTAAAAGAAACGTTGAAGAAACAATTAGCAGACTTAGGACCAACATCCCCTGAAGAAAAACGTGTCGGAATTATCTTCCTTATCACTTTAATCTTATGGGCAACTGGAGACATCCAAAAGAAATATCTAGGATTCTCAATCTCAACTGAACAAACAGCCGTATTAAGTATGTTACTCTGCTTACTACCAGGTATCGGTGTATTGACTTGGAAACAAGCTAAAATCAAATGGGACTTAATGATTTTCTCTGCTGGGGCGTATGCCGTAGGGAACGCATTTGACAACACAGGCGGAGCTGAGTGGATGATTACAAACTTAGTAAATGCCATCGGTTTAGACAAATTAAACCACGCTGCAGTTGCAGTCATCTTAATCTTCATCACTGTCTTCTCACACTTAATCTTCACAAGTAAGACAGTTCGTACAACGATTTTAATTCCAGCGATTATCTCAATCGCAACAACAGTCGGCATGAACCCAGTGTCACTTGCATTAACATGTTCACTTGGTATCGCGACAACCATCACTTTACCACCACACTCTAAAGTAAACACATTGTACTTCGGTACAGGATACTTCAGCGTGTTAGACGAAGTGAAATTTGGATTACTAGCCTGCTTAGTACACTCAATCATCCTATCAGGAATGTACTTCGCTTGGATCCAATTCATCTACTAATCGGGAGGGGAAACTATGAAAAAGAAAATCATCGTAGCGATTGCGGACGGTGTGGGAGATCGTCCAAACGTCGAGCTTGGCGGTTTAACTCCGTTGCAATACGCGAAAACACCTCATCTCGATCAACTCGCTAAAGAAGGTATGACAGGGATTATGGACCTGATCTCACCAGGGATTACGGTTGGTACCGACATGGGACACTTAATCTTATTCGGAAATCCTTCTGTCAACTACCCAGGACGCGGACCGATGGAAGCAGCAGGGGTTGGCATGGACTTACAACCGGGAGATGTGGCCTTCAGATGTAACTTCGCGACACGTGGCGATAACAATATCGTCATCGACCGCCGTGCAGGACGTATTCGTGAACGCACGAATGAACTGGCAGAAATCATCAACGGCCTTCAAATTGAAGATGTAACGTTCTTATTCAAAGAAGCCACAGAACATAGAGCGGTACTCGTGATGCGTGGAGAGGGCCTCAGTGCCAAAGTCACAGACACAGATCCTAAGGCGCCAAACGATGGCCATCCATTTAAACAAGCGTTGCCAAAAGACGACAGTCCAGAGGCTGCCAAAACAGCGCGCATCTTGAATGAGTTCTTAGAAGTCATCTATCCACTCATGGACCAACATGACGTGAACGTGGAACGCCGCACCAACGGACAATTACCAGCGAACTTCGTGATTACACGTGGGGCTGGACAATTCTCCGTCATCGACCGCCTAGGCGAACAATTCGGCTATAAGGCTGCAGTCGTGGCAGGGGAAGATACCGTTCTTGGAGTTGGACGCTTATCTGGATACGACGTGTATAAGGAAGACTCGTTCACAGGAAACATGGATACAAATGTGAGACGTAAAGCTGAAAAAGCACTAGAAATGATTCAAGACCATGACTTAGTCTACGTTCACTTGAAAGTGACAGACGTGAAAGGCCATGACAACAAACCATTCGAGAAAGCCCAAGGAATCGAACTCTTTGATGAAATGGTCGGTATTTTGATGGAAAACAGACCTGAAAATACACTCATTGCGCTTTGTGCAGACCACTCAACGCCTTGCGAGAAGGGCGAACATAGTGGCGAGCCTGTGCCAATCGTCATCTCAGGACCTGGCATCCGCCGTGATAAAGTCGAACACTACGACGAAATCTCTTGTGCGGAAGGAGCCATCAACCGCATCAAAGGCCGCGAATTTGTCTGGACACTGCTCGATTATCTAGAAGTCGTGCCGAAACAGGGGAACTAAATTCGAATATAATAAAGTTGAGAAACCAGGGCGAGGGCCCTGGTTTTTTTGTATTGGGGATGATAAATTATTCATCACTTTTTATGTATCCAATAGAAAGAAAAAATTGAAAAAAATAATCAAAAAAGTTGATTTCCTCAAAAATCCTATTGCTATAAGGTTTATAGCAGGTTATAATTAAGTGTAAACGCTTTTATAAAAATGCGTTGCTAGGGAGGAACAAAAGAACTCAAACAGGTATAAGAGTACGTTTTAGGCTTAATAATAAGGATTTTTGGAGATTGTTTTTTGAAAACAAAGGAGATGCTTAGCTGCCCGAAATTCACTTATAAGTGAATTTTGGGATTCTGCAAAATTGGGAGGGGATTTTATGGCAAAATACCGAGTAACAAAGAAGATGATTGACGAAGTAGAAGGCTTAACTTACGAGGAACAAGTCAAAGTTTTCGCGGTATTAATGATATTACAGGAAGAAGGGCTTTCTCCAGAAGTACGTGAAAAATGGGAACGAGGAAAGCAGGGGAAAAGATGTTTAAGGATTCCAATTAGCCGAGAAACAGAAGAGGGGGAGACTGAAGATGACCTACCTAACAAAAAGGTTAAATGCATTGAAATCCCGCTGCCCTGAATTTAAGCAAGATCTACTTGAAGAATATCACCTTCAAAAGATATCTCTAAAAATTATAAAAATGAGATTAGAATTAGGTTTGTCTCAAAAGGAGATGGCTGCCGAGCTAGGGATGTTAGAGTCACAATATTGTCGAATGGAAAAAGGAAAGCACAATCCGACAGTGCTTTCAATAATAGAAATGGCAGATTTATTTGGATACGATCTTGATATTAAGATTAAAAAGAGAAAATAGAAATGCAATTTTCAAAAAGGAGATGGAAATTAATACGTTATGGCTAAAATAGAAACTAAGGAAACGACATTTAATTCATTAACTCCAGATATTCTTGAAGAGAATAAGCAAGTGTACACAGACGCTCTTAACTATGCATTTAGTAATGACGATATAAGAAATATCGCAATTACTGGTGTGTATGGTGCAGGGAAGAGTACTGTATGGAATACATACAAAAATAATAAGTTGAAAGAAAGTAATTTTAATCTGTTTAGAATTAATCCTTTTAAAAATGTTATAACTGTTGTTTTAGGAAAATATTCAGATAAATTAGACAAGAATAATAGTGAACCATTATCCAAAAATGAATTGGATAGTCGTGTTGAAACTCAAATTATAAATCAAATTCTTTCTCAAATTAAGGCAGAAGATATACCGTTAAGTAAGTATAAATTTAAAGGTAATATTTCTTTAATCAAATTGTTTTTGAATATCCTTCTTACCATTTTCTTCATTGGTTCAATCTCTATTTTTGGGATTCGAAAAGAAATAGTTGAACTTTTAAACAAAAAACTAGAATGGTTTGATATGAACATTTTATTGTTATCCATTAGTGGCATGATCTTTGTATCTGTTGGAGTGTTTTTATATCATTTTTATAAAGAAAATAAAGTTAAGTTTTCAAAAGTTAATTTTAAGGTCGCGGAGGCACAGTTTTCAGACGACAACAATGATGAGACGGTTCTTGAACGTGATATTAGGGAGATAGTGTATCTTTTAAGCAGTTCAAAGTCTGATATTGTTGTCTTCGAGGATTTGGATAGATATGATAATGTTGATATTTTTATAAAGCTAAAGGAATTGAATTTTCTTTTAAATTCCTATTTAGAGACAAATAAGAAAAATAGAGTGGTTAAATTTGTATATTTAATAAAAGATGGTCTATTTCAAACGAAAGATAGAACTAAATTTTTTGATTTTATTTTACCAATTGTTCCTGTAGTTGACTCGAATACTTCCGAAGGACATCTTTTGGATTTATTAGGTATGGGGAATGAAAAGCAAGAAAATGCTGGGGAGCAAAACAATAATTCTTTGAATAAGAATGTATTGAGGAATGTATCGCTTTATATTGATGATATGAGAATTCTACGTAATATCGTTAATGAATATATAGTATATTCTAAAATTCTTCGAGTTTCTGAGGAAAAATTGGACGAGAATAAATTATTTTCATTAATTACAGTAAAAAATACTTATCCAAATGAGTTTGATTTATTGCAAGAAGATAAAGGGTATATCAGTGGAATCTTTAAAAATCTAGAAGATTATAGATTTTCAAAAACGAAAGATTTAAATACAGAGCTGTTGAAATATGTGAGTAATATTGAAAGTGTTAAAAATAGTTTGGCGAAAAGTAATTTTGAGGTACTTGCATTAGGAATACCAAGTTATATCCGTGTCGATACGGATCAGAAAGAAAGTTGGCCAGAATTCTTAGAAAAATGGAGTGAAAATCCGGAAGAATCAAAAAGAATTTTTGATTATCATACCTATGATTACTATGCATATGATGGTTTTTTAAAGACATTTATAGATAAGTTAGATGAAAAAAAAGAATTAGGAGATAGAATTACTCAAAATAGAGAGGAGCAATTGAATAAACTTATAGAAAAAAAAGATTTTTTAGAGCGACAAATAGAACAGATAAATTTATATACATTTAAAGAGCTGTTTTCAATCATGTCATCAGAAGATATTGAAAAGGTGTTTGAATGTAAAGAAGGTACAGAAAAATTTGAGTATCCATTAATTCGTTACTTACTAATTGAGGGTTTATTTGATGAAACATACTGGTACTATAATGGTAATTTTGACGATACAGAATCAAATACTTTAAAATCAGTAGATAGAATTTATATGAGAAGATTACTAGAAAATTCAGATAAAAATATTCTTTTAAAAATAGAATCTCCTAATGAAATATTAAATAGACTAACTGCATCTGATTTTAAAAGGAGTAACATTCTCAATTATAAATTGTTAGAAGAATGTGTTAAAAGAACTTATAGTAAAAAAAATTCATCAGAAGATGTTTTGAATATGTTAGCCAGTGTTGACATTAATGTAACATATAGCGATTTAGTAAAAATATTTGAGGCTGTACAATTCGATACAACAAGATATTGTGTGAATCTTTTAATTTCAAAAAGAATTGACATTCTTAAAGAAGTTACAAACATATGTGACAATACACATCCAAAAGCGCTGGATAGTATAACACTCTCGATTCTATTAAATAACGAAATTTCAACAGATGATTTTGAAGGATTTAGAAGTGTTGTTGAAAATAATGAACATCTTTTAGGGGGATTTAAAGAAAAAAAACGTGATGATTTTATAAGTAGTATAAAATCTAAAAATATAAAATTTGAAGATTTACAGAAAATAGAACTTAGTGAAGATGATTTGATTCAAATAATTAATGAAAATGCCTATAGACTAAATATAAAAAATCTAATGTTTATTGCAAAAAAGATAAATAAAGGTAGTGTCTTTTATTTCAATTTGCTAAATGTAATTTTTTATGACAAAAACCTCAAACAATGTTGGGAATATATTAATTCAAATTTTGACGAAGTAGTTTTAGAATACCTTGAACAATCTGATGGTAAATTTAAATATGTAGTAAATAAAGATGTATTTAAAAAAATAATAGAATCAAGTATTTCATTAGAATTAAAGAAAAAATTTATAAAATCTGTCGGGATGAGCTTGCCGCAATTAGAGGATCTTGATAAGAAACTCATAAACATACAAATTGTAGAAGAGTTATTTAATAATAAAAAGGTAGTATATAATACGAAAAATACAAAATACTATTGGGAATTGATAACGCAAGATAGCGAAAATCTCAAAGACAAAAAAAATCTAATTGATAATTTTATTAAGAATTTCAACAGACAAGTCTATAGAAAAACAACAACTGACCAAACAGAAAAAGAAAAGATTTTTCAAGAATTAGTAGATGCTTGTAATTTATTAATTAATAATAATAATGTTGGGAAAGATTTATTTGATATTATTATTAAATATGTTACAGAACCTATTGTAAAATTGAATGCAGATCTTCAAACAGATAAAATTAAAGAATTAGTGAATAAAAAAATGATTGTTCCTAACGAAGAAAACATCAAAATATTGATAGATAAGTCGTCAGATGAAGAGATAAAAACTTTTGCTGAAATAAATGAAAAAGAAGTTCTCCCTATTTTAATAAATATGGAACTGTCTGACGAAACAATTTATTCTGTTGTCAACAGTAATATTTCTGTAGATAATGCAAAATCTTTATTAACTAAGCTTAAGGAAAGTGTACAAATAGATAAAATTAGTTCAGAAAGAAAAGAATTAATAGAACTTATTCAAAATGAAAATTTGTAAAATTTAATAAATAATAATTCCTAGCTGTGAATAATTGATAAAAAAGACGTGTAATTACACATCAAGTGTATTTACACGTCTTTTTTGATTGCTCAACGAACTATCACATTACGAATATTTTATCCGAAATTATCCTAATTCACTAAAAAAATTAGAAATGCGATGTGGAAAATCTCCGAAAACAAATTTTCATTCTAACAGCGGTTAAGAATAAAGTTTAAAAATAGTAGAAAAAATATGTATTTAAAGGATAATTTCTAAAACGTCTTTAACATCTTCCCCGTAGTTCAATATAGAGATTAGCTAGTTTCTAATTCTATTTTAGGAGAAGAACTATGAAAACATGGACAGAAACTGAAGAGACAACAACTCAACTTTTCGATCAATTCGAAGGGGTTATTTATCACGTAATGAAAAAGCTCAATATTCAAAAGAATAATTCCGAATATGATGATTTCTTGCAAGAGGGACGATTATTGCTATTGGAATCCTATCAGGAAAGCCAATCGAATCCACTTGACTCTGCGGATGCAGCAAAGCAATTCAATACCTATCTACAACGGAAATTATATTGGAAATTTCTCCATCGTATTACTAAGAAAAACATCGAGACAGTAGAATTTAATCAGGATTGGATGCAAGAATCGGAAAAAGATTCCTACTGGTTCGAGGTGGAATCTGACTATAAGGAATTTTTTCGAAAGCTCACGAAAATCCAAATGAAAACATTGCAATATATGATGCAAAGTGATGAATCTATCACAGAATATGCAAAAAGAATAGGGCGTACACGCTCAGCAGTACAACAGGATATTCTGTCGATCCGAAAAAAATTAAAAAAATTTTTAGACAAGCATAGCAATTTAGATTCCTAATTGGTTTATATAGATGTAGAAGTCATGACACTACAAAACAAAAATAAACCAAATAAGGAGGACATAAACATGTCAGAAACATTTAACAAAGCAACCTTGGAACTATTCTACCAAGATGCGGAAAAAGGGAAAGTGAAGAAATTCAAGAGTCTTCAAAATTTGAAGCAAGGGGCTACGCATGATGCGGTAATGACGGTCTCAGACGCAGTCGATACTCTTGCCAAAGAAGCGATGACATACTGCGATACAGTCGTTCGAACACGACACGACAGAAACTAATAAACAAAGGAGGGAAATATCATGGCAGATGAAACAACAACAACAGTTAAAGAGCTATATTTAGGGTTTACAGGAAGTGATGGTAAAACAAAACGTCTTGTTATTGCACATCCAGAAGATAATCTTGATGCTACAACTACTCGTGCAGCAATGAAAAAAATTGCGGATGCCAACTTGTTCGAAAAACAAGGGATCCAATTGTATACGAATGGGGAAAGTGCTAGCTATATGACTCGTATTAAAAATGAGATCTTTAACGACAAAAAGAAAAAATAAATGAAGGTTAGGAAGGTAAGCTAGAAAGTTTTCAAGAATAATTTTCTAGCGGGGATGGAGAATCATCTACTAAGGGTGGTTCTCCTAACCTTCTCGAAATGGTGTAAGGGAGGAAAATTTATGAAAACATCATTTTACTATTTGCAAACCGGAATTTTTACCCTCGGAGCTCTATTGGGTGGGTTCCTCGGAGGGAAAGATGGCCTCCTCTATGCATTGTTAGTTCTTATCGTTCTGGATTACATAACAGGAGTACTAAATGCTATTGATCAACGACAACTTTCAAGCGCAGTTGGGTATAAGGGTATTGCACGTAAAGTACTTATTTTTGTGCTGGTAGGAACAGCAAATGTTGTAGATGTTTATATTTTGGGGAAAGCAGGAGTGTTAAGAGCAGCAGTAATCTTCTTCTATATTTCGAATGAAGGAATCTCAATCCTCGAAAATGCGTCACATCTCGGATTGCCTGTTCCTGAAAAGCTTCAAAGTGTATTAAGACAGCTACATCAAAAGGAGGAGAATTAAAATGATTAAAATTTTGAGAGATTTTGTAATGAAGGATAGTGGATTTTTAGAAAGTTTTGACTTTGTGGTGATCCATAATGATGCGGGAAGAATGAAACCCCAAAGATATATTTCTTTTCTAAGGAATCGTGATAAAGCCTTAGGTATCGCACATTTCTATTGCAACCGAGACACGATTGTTCAAGTCGTTCCGATTGAAAACATTGGATACCATACCGGAGATTGGTGGAGTAACTGCCGTTCTGTCGGATACGAAGTGTGTGAGAGCATATCAGCAAGCGATGAGGAATTCCTACAGAATGAAGATGTGACTCTATTGAAAGCAGCAGCAGACTTGGTAGAAGCAGGTATGCCGATTTCACGAGAGACGGTTCGACTCCATCATGAATTTGTACCAACTAGTTGCCCTCATCGAAGTATGGAGTTGCATGGAGGAACTACGGAGAGTGTTCGATCATACTTTATTGAAAGAATGCAATATTTTGCTTCACTCGGAAATAATCTTGCTGAAATTTTACATAACCACTTTCCAGAGGAAGAATTCCGAATGAATACATGGGTGCGTCACAAAGTTTTCAATGATGATAATGAAATTGTTCGACAAGTTATTCGAGGAGAGTGGGGAGTTGGCCAAGAACGAATAAAAGAACTGACAGAGGCGGGGTATAATGCGGAAAGGATTCAAGAAAAAGTAAATCTTGCATTACAAGGATCACAAATTAATGATATAAAAACGATAGATGCTCTTGCCTATGAAGTGATTCAGGGTGACTGGGGAAATGGAGAAGAACGAAAAGAGCGGCTTGAAGCTGCAGGATATGACTATGATGCAGTGCAGCAAAGGGTCAATGAAATATTGGAATAAATTAGAGCCTACTGATGAAAATGTCAGTAGGCTCTATAGTATTTTAGTGAATAGTAAATTTTACGCATATTCTATATTTTAAGGTAGACAAAGTTTTAAATTTTGGAAAAAAACGAAGGATAATATTCTATTCTTATTGAAGGTAAATAAACCAATTAGAGAGTTAGTATTAGCTATTCCACAAGTCAAAGATATAAAAGGGAATCTTTAATGGAGTAAGAAGATATCCGAATCAAACAATGAATAACAAAATATCGAATGAGAATTTAGAGAAAGAAAAAATTCAAATGTTATAGTGAACAAATAACATATTGCTTTTAAAAATTTTGAATACAATGGAATTAACAATAGTAAAATGTTATAATAAAATGAACTAAAAATCCATAAATGTGGATGTGTGAGGTGTAAAAATGAAATTTAACTACAATGGACTTTGGAAAATTTTGATAGATAAAAGTATGAAAAAAAAGGACTTAATTTATAAAACAGGCGTTTCACCTACTACCATATCCAAAATGGTTAAAGGAGAAGCTGTGTCTCTAACAATTATCGGGAAAATATGTAGGGAACTAGGAACGGACATTGGAGATTTAATTTGTATTGAAAAAAGTATTGGGGAAGATAAATAATGGCATTTACTATTGATGTGAACGAAGAAAAATGGAGTAGAAAAATTCTAGAAATTCTACTTATGGATAGAACAACGAATAGAAATATTATATGGGGAACAGATGATTATGAATTATTAGGAAGAGAGTACTATTCCCATTTTCCTATTCTTAATAATCTTATTACTGGTAATAATTCAAATATAATTCAACCAAGAATTTTAAAGACTAGAGAAAACCAAGGTAATAGAACCAAGGGAAAAGCAGAGGTGTTTACACCAAGCTGGATTTGTAACGCTCAGAATAATTTAGTAGATAATGCATGGTTTGAGAAAGATGAAGTTTTTAATATTGAAAAAGGTAAGTCCTGGATTTCTAAAAAAAGTAAAATAGAATTCCCGAACACAAAAGGAAAAACTTGGCAAAATTATATTGACGAAAGAAGACTTGAAATTACCTGTGGGGAAGCACCTTATTTAGTTAGCAGATATGATACAGTAACTGGAAAATCAATTGATTTATTTGAACGTATAGGTATTTTAGATAGAAAAATGAGAGTAGTTCATGAGAATACTACTAGTGAAGACGAATGGGTTAAATGGGCAGAAAGAGCGTTTCAGAGTGTCTATGGTTTTGAATTTCAAGGAGATAGTTTGCTTATAGCAAGAGAAAATTTACTTATTTCGTATTGTGACTATTTGCAGGCAAAACTTAAGCGAGAACCCTTAGAAAAAGAACTTTTGAAGATAGCTAAGATTATTTCTTGGAATTTATGGCAAATGGATGGGTTAACATATACCATCCCATATCAAGAGCCTATAGAGTTACATGAACAGATGACGTTGTTTGATTCTATGCAGAATGAAAAAAAAGGTTTATGTATTATAAAAAATTGGAGATCAAATCAAAATGTATTTTTTATAGACTTACTAAGAGGAGATAGTTAAATGAATAATTCTAAAATAGAAGCAATCGAGATATTAGATAAAATAATAATTGGTCGTGTGAAACCTCACATATATGCTTTCACAACAAATACAGTACCGAATTATTTAAAAGTTGGCGACACATACCGGCCAGTGTCTCAAAGATTAAACGAGTGGAGGGTATTCTTTCCGGAGCTTGAAATAAAGTATGAGAATCAAGCTGTAATAAATGATGAAACGTATTTTAGAGATTATTCTATTCATCAATATCTTGAGAATGATCTGAAAAAGAAAAGATTAAAGCCAGCGGATTTGAAGGAAGGTATTTACTATAGTAGAGAATTTTTCAAGGAAACAAAGGCAGGTGATATTGATGATGCTATTGAAGATATAAAAAATAGTTATCAAGCTAATTCAAATAAATATGAGTATTATAGTATAAATAATAGATTACCTCAGATTTACCATTATCAAAGAGGAAAAAATTGGAATTTAAGACCAAATCAGCAAGATGCTGTGAATAAATTCGTTCAGGCTGTAAGAAAGGGACGAAAGAATCTATTAATGTATGCTGTTATGCGTTTTGGGAAGTCGTTTACTTCTCTTTATTGTGCTTTAGAAATAAAAGCTAAGGTTGTTCTTGTTGTATCTGCAAAAGCAGACGTTAAAGATGAATGGAAGAAAACAGTTGAGGGAGTAGGAAACTTTTCAGATTATGTATTTTTAGAAGCATCTGATTTAGCTTCTAGTAAAAATGCAATTGAGTCGAATATGGAAGAGAATAAAAAAGTTGTAATATTTTTAACTTTGCAAGATTTACAGGGGGATTTAATTAAAGATAAACATAAAGAAATTTTTAAAACACAGATTGACTTACTTATTGTTGATGAAACTCATTTTGGAGCAAGGGCAGAATCTTTCGGAAGAATTTTAGATAATGCAGGATATGACAAATCTGACAGAGTCAACATTTGTAAATTAGATGATGAAAATATCGATGCAAGTTTAGCGGAAGAAGAACTAAAAGAAATAAATGCAAAAATTAGATTGCATTTATCTGGCACACCATATCGTATTTTAATGGGGAGTGAGTTTGAAAAAGAAGATATTATCTCATTTGTACAATTCTCGGATATAGTCAAAGAAAAGGAAGAATGGGATAAAAATAATCTTAATACTGATAATATAAATGAATGGGATAATCCATATTATGGATTCCCACAAATGATTAGATTTGCTTTTAATCCAAATAAATCATCCCGTGAAAAAATGGAATCTCTTAAAAGAAGTGGAGTTAAATTTACCTTTTCTAAGTTGTTTGAGACTGAAACCATAAAAAAAGATAATATAAATAATGGTCATAAGAAATTTATGAACGAGAATGAGATATTAGATTTGCTTCAGGTTATAGATGGAAGCAAAGAAGATGAGGGCTTACTCGGTTTCTTAGATTATGACAAAATCAAAGAAGGTAGGATGTGCCGTCATATAGTAATGGTACTTCCTTATTGCGCCTCATGTGATGCTATGGAAGAGCTTTTAATTAAACGAAAAGAAAGCTTTAAAAATCTTGGTGAATATGAACTCATAAATATTTCAGGAGTTGATGCAGGAAGAATATATAAAAAACCAAGTGATATAAAGAATAAAATAACGGAATGCGAAGTTTCAAATAAAAAAACTATAACGCTGACTGTAAACAGAATGCTTACCGGATCTACTGTGGAGCAATGGGATACTATGCTTTATTTTAAAGATACATCTTCTCCACAAGAATATGACCAAGCAGTTTTTAGACTACAAAATCAATATGTTAGAACATTATCCAGTGAAAAAGGGTTTATTAAAGAAAATTTAAAACCACAAACACTACTTGTGGATTTCGATCCCGATAGGCTATTTAGAATGCAGGAACAAAAATCATTGATTTATAATGTCAACACTGAAGAGAATGGAAATAGCAAATTAAAGGAAAGAATTATAGAAGAACTCAGAATTTCTCCAGTCATTATGATGAATCATAATAAAATCAAAAAAGTAGATGCTACTAATATCTTAGAGGTAATCGGTAATTACAATAATCAAAGAAGTGTTTCGGACGAGGTATTGGATATTCCAGTAGATTTGTCAATATTAAATGATGAAAATATTAGAAGAGTCATTGAACAGCAGGCGGAATTTAATTCTAAGCAAGGACTTACAATAAATCCAAATAACGGTGAAGGTGATGACCTTGATTTGGATGAAGCAAGTAAAGAAGTCAAAAATTCAGGTGAAAATAAAGAAAAAACAGAAAATAAAATCTATACTGACGAAAAGAGCGATGAAAATATAGAAAAATTATTGGGGCAGATAAAAACATATTACCAAAGAATTTTGTTTTTTTCCTTCTTGACAAAGGACAAGGTAGCTTCACTTGATGATATTTTAAGTGTGATAGATAAGGCTGAAAATATTAGATTAGCAAAGAATTTGTTCTTGGATAAGAATATAATTGGAAAGATAAGCAACGTAATGGATCCTTTCAAGAGAAGTAGACTTGATTATAAGATACAAAATATATCGATGCTTGCTTATGATGATTCAGTTTCACCACTTACAAGAGCAATGACATCTATCAAAAAATTTAATAGAATGTCTGAATCAGAGGTTATTACACCGTCTAAAATATGTGATGAAATGGTTAACTTACTACCTGAAGAGGGATTAAAAGAGATTGTGTCTAATCAAGATAAGTTGCTTGATATTGCGAGCAAATCTGGAGAATATGCAGTTTCTTTATACAAAAGATTGACGTCTAAACTTGGATATTCTCATAACGATGTAAAGAATATTATATATTCTATTCCGACATCATCTATCGCGTATGAATTTACGAGAAGGTTCTATGAGATATTGGAGCTAAATGTAGAAAATATAGCGTTTGAGTTCAATGCTTATGATTTGATTGATGTCAAGAATGACAAAGATGAAGTTGATTATGTGAAAATAAGTGATATATTAGGGCAGGAAAAACCTTTTAGCAAGATTGGATTAACAGATGAAATTGAGGTAGGTGAGAAGATAATGAAATTTGGAGCAGTAATAGGAAATCCTCCATATCAAATAAGTGACGGTGGTGCTCAATCAAGTGCAAAGCCTATTTATCAATATTTCGTTTTATTGGGTAAGAAGCTTTCAAGCAGGTACTCGTGCTATATAACACCAACAAGGTGGTTTGCAGGAGGTAAAGGTTTAGACGAATTTAGAGATATGATGCTTAGAGATGAAACGATTAAAGAATTACATGATTTTTTAACGCCTGAAGATGTATTCCCGAAAACAAATAATCGAGGCGGAGTGTGCTATTTCCTAAATGACACAAAAAAAATAGGAAAGAATGTAAAATTTGTAACTCATAAAAATAATAGAAAGATTTCTGAAATTGATAGACCTTTACTTATTGAGGGAATTGATATTTTTTTAAGAGATAATAGAGGAATTAACATAATCAATAAAATTAAGAATCAAGGCTGCAATTCCTACTTGGACGAAATAATATCTTCCAGAAAACCATTTGGATTAGATGGTAATTTCATCAACAGTGAAAAATATAAAATCGATAAAGTAGGAATTGAGAAACCGTTAAAATGCTATGGAAAAAAGCAAAAGGTTGGATTTATTGATAACAATATTATAAAAAAGAACAAAAAATGGATTAAATCGTGGAAAGTTTTCACACCATATGCAAATAATATTGGTACAGAATTAAAGGATGACAATCAGAATGCTTTTGTTGGAGAACCAGATTCAGTTTGTACGGAAACTTTTTTAGCTATTGGTGCAGATTTGAACTTGTCAGAGGAAGCGGCTATGAATCTTTCTATGTATTTGAAAACAAAATTTGCGAGATACTTACACTCTTTGGCGAAAATTAGTCAACACGGAACTAAACAAACATATAGATTCGTGCCGATGCAAGATTTTACAGAGCAATCAGATATTGATTGGTTTAATTCTATAGATAAAATTGATGAACAGCTTTTCAATAAATATAACCTCTTGGAAGAAGAAAGGGAGCATATAAAGAAATCTATAAAGGATATGGAGAAGATATAGAAAGAATACAAGGTGTAATCGTAAACCTGCTTGTTGCATTTATCTCTTATCTTGTTGTGACAATATTTCATAGTCGATTAAGAATAAAAATATGGTGGCAGTCTATTTTTAGATGGAGTACAAATATAAGATTAAACTGTGCATATATTTCAACAAGAAAATTTTAGTAGGTTCTTATAATGCTATTGATGAATTTCTTTATGGCATGAGTATTCTTATATTGTTGAAGAATAAAGAAAATAGTTGCGTAAGTAGATTAGGTAATGATAAAAGGACTGGTGTCTACTAGAAACTCTCAAAGAATAAGCAAATCAACATTTGCTCCAATGGAAGTTTGTTAAAAATCAAAATGAAAAACTTTGTTATTTAAACGATGATGACGGGATAGGTAGAATGGAAATTGTGTAAATCTATAATAGAGTTGTTTGAAAATAAAAATTAAATGATTATATAATTATATAATATGTATTAACATATATGGACTGAGATAGAAGGAATTAAGCAGATACCCTCTGCTTAATTCCTTTTTTTATCTCCACCACTACCTGCTTTTTCCCTCCCACCTATGCTATAATAATCTTGAATAGAGAAGGTTTTCATGATTGGAGGAGAGAGTATGAAGAGAAGACAAATCCTAGCATCAGCGCTTTGTGTATTGGCACTTGCGGCATGCAACAAGAAGCCGGAAGAAGCGGTGACGACCCAGGCGCCTACCACGGTTCAGGCGACAACGGTGGCACCGACGACAGTTGCCCAGACTGAGCACGCGACGTATTTTGAGATGTTGCTCTTATCGTATAATGTGGCGGCCAAGGATGCCGATATCACAGAAGGGTTAGCTGCGGCCAAGAAGGTGCGTGACGAGATGTTTGCGCAACATCCTAGCGACAAGGATGACATCGACAATGCCTATTCGGACTTGGAGCTCTTGGTTCGTTTTAACTCGAGCGGATTTAGCGACTTCATGAAGCGTTGGAATGCGTCTACTGGGCAGCATTTCGAGGCTTTGCACGAAGCGATTCACATGGATGCTGCGACCATCAATGGCGATAAGGTCAAATGGAATATGATGGGAGTTGTGGCCTCAAACGACTACGAAGTGATGGTGGTGGAAGCGTATCTGGACGCTACGAAGAAAGAGGCGGTCCTCTTTGGGTACGAAGACGGAGAGCCAATTGTTCTTCGTGCAACCAATGTGACGCGTGAGACACTTGCAAAAGCAGCGTTCCAAGTCGTGAAGGACGCTGATTTACTTAAAGGCTTTACCGACAATGCGACATGGAAAGCAACCTCTGACGCGTCTGCGAATCAATC
>JAGZLX010000084.1 GCA_018364485.1 Granulicatella adiacens | reverse complement strand
AAGATGAAGTAATAACTTCATCTTCTATTGTAATTCAAATTGTAGAAAATTACATCAAATATTATAATGAAAATAGAATCCAACAAAAATTGGACTACCGTCTCCGGTTGAATACCGGAGACGGTAGCCCTAGGGTGTTTTTATATAATTCTCACTTTTTGGGGTCAGTCCCAAATTCTGCTTCGAGTTTTATTTCTTCATCATTTGTTTAACAAACTCCAACTGGTCTGCGTTGCACTCTTGTCCCACTTTATTTTTCAGATTCAAATGGAAGACATGTCCTTGAGGTTTCTTTTTCTCTCCATAATCCTTAAAGACGACTTCCACCCCCTTCCTCTCCAACACTTCTTTCAGACGGTACGAATGTTTCCGTAAGAAGTCTCCATTACTCGTTGTTAGATGGACCGGCGGAAAGTCTGAAGTGATAAATTGCGCTGGGCTCATTTGCTTCACAGCATCAACAATGGGTTTCTCACCAAGCAAATCTGTAAGAAACGGCGTCAACGCGCGACCTTGTTTCTTCCACTCCACTTCCATATCAAACACTCCACAGTTTAACAGCAAGCCTTTTGGAATAAATCTTTCATCTACTTTAATCCCAGGAAAACTTTTCGCATAAGTTTCGTTCAACTGAACAGCCGTATACGCCGTCGCTAAATGCGCTCCCGCAGAATCTCCCACAAAGAAAAGATTCGAGACATCCAAGCCGTATTCTTCTGCATGGTCTACAACCCACTCTACCATAGCCCCGACATCTTCTAAAGGAGCTGGGAAAGTGTGCTTTGGCGCAAGTCGGTAACTAGCATTCACTACCGCAAATCCTTGGGTAGCTAAATACATACAATACGGAGCGTATACTTTTTTATCCCCATAAACCCACGCACCGCCGTGAATATTAAGCAACACTGGCAATTTGCCTTCCGCATCTTTTGGACGATAGAGATCCAGCAGATGCCACTTGTCGCAGGATCCGTAAGATACATTTTCAATAGCCTCCACATCAGTCGGTGGAACCCAACTCAAGTCTCGTTTTAAGTCCCCAATCGTAAATAACGTACGAACAATATGACTCGTAAGTGACATTGCTAAACCTCCTTTCCTTTTAACGCTACTCATTTCTTTCTAAAAATGGTGTTACTAATTCCATCCACTCCAACGGAAGATAAGTGGATAAATATCCATGATTATATCCCTTTGCTTCATACAGCGTGCAATTAGGATGCATCTGTTGAAATAGTTTTGCCGATTCCTTTACGCACTTCATTTCCTTTTCTCCATAAATATAGAGAACCTCTGCTGAACTATCTGAAATCGTTGGTTTCAATTGATAACTGGCCATATAGGTGTTATAAATCGTTACTAATGTTTTCATCGGTAACCGTGGCATATCTTCCAAATAGTAGTTTTCTAATTCTTCCGGATAAGCCATCTTAGGATACATCTTTCTCATGAGTTTTAATTGCATTTTACATGCAGCCTTACCGAACATCAACTTCCCGAAACACTTGATAAAGCCGATACTCATTTTCGCTAGTTTTGGTTGTGGAATGCAGAGGCTTCCATCAATAATGGCTTTGTCAGCTATATGAGCATCTAACGAAAGTAACTCCATGACAATTTGTCCGCCAAGAGAGACACCACCTAGAGCAAATACATGACCTTCGCATTGATTTTTTATATACTCCAAAATCTCCTGTGCAGATTGCTCCGTGGATACATACTCCTTTTGGAACTCTTCTCCGTGTCCATCTAAAACTGGTAAAATCACATGATATTTAACTGATAGAAGACGCGCTTGTCTCAAGTAATTCCACCACGAATTTCCTCCACCATGAATCAAAACAATGTGAGAATTATGATTATCTCCAAATTCATGAAATCTCATCAAAAAGCTCCCTTTCTACCATCAAATCTCTTTTATTCTACACAAAAAAGGCCGGACTGGATAGTCCGACCTTTCAATATGTCATTAAAAATTATTTTAATGTTACTGAAGCGCCAACTTCTTCTAATTGAGCTTTTAATGCTTCAGCTTCTTCTTTAGCTACGCCTTCTTTTAATACGCCAGGAGCGCCATCAACTAATGCTTTAGCTTCTTTTAATCCTAATCCAGTTGCTTCACGAACAACTTTGATTACTTTAATTTTTTGATCTCCAGCAGAAGTTAATTCTACAGTGAAGTCAGATTTTTCTTCTGCAGCTTCGCCAGCGCCACCAGCTACTACAGCTACAGGAGCTGCTGCTGTTACTCCAAATTCTTCTTCGATAGCTTTTACTAAGTCGTTTAATTCTAATACAGTTGCTTCTTTAATGTCAGCAATGATTTGTTCAATGTTTAATGCCATTTTTAATTTCCTCCATTTTTTGGTTATTTAATAAAATTTTATTTGTGTTTTTAAGTTAGCTAGCTAGCTTTATTAAGCTGCTGCGCCATCTTTTTGATCTGCAACGGCTTTGATTGCCAATGCAGTGTTGCGAACTGGTGCTTGTAATACTGATAATAGCATTGAAAGTAACCCTTCGCGGCTTGGTAATTTTGCAAGAGCTTCGATTTCTTCTTTTGAAGAAACTTTACCCTCAACAACACCTGCTTTAATTTCTAAAGCTTCAACTTTTTTAGCAAAGTCAGCTAAGATTTTAGCAGGAGCTACTACATCTTCGTTACTGAAAGCTACAGCTGATGGTCCTTTGAAAATGTCATCCATTCCTTCTAAACCAGCTTCTTTAGCTGCACGTGATAAAATGCTGTTTTTAACAACTGCAAATTGTACACCTGCTTTACGTAATTCTGCACGTAGATTTGTTGCTTCTTCTACAGTAATTCCTAAATAGTCAACAACAACAACTGATGATGCGTTTTTGAACTGTTCAGCAACTTCTGTAACTAGTTGCGCTTTTTTAGCAATGATTGCTTCACTCATCTTCGTTTTTCACCTCCTGAAATTTAGGTAGGGCATAAAAAAAACTCTATACCCACAAAGACATAGAGAAATAAGATCAACTTGTTCTCCCTCGGTAGGATATTAAGGCTAGTGCCCCCTACTGTCTTCGGTCGCATTCAACTTTTATTAGTTTACATGATTGACTTTCTTCTGTCAAGAAAGAACTCAATTCTATCTTAAAAGTTTATATTTTATCCATTTTGCTATTTTTATGATAAAATATTGATAAGAAAGGAGAATGTCCTATGATTCATATTAGACCCGTATCCGATTTACGTAATAAGTTCCCTGAAATTGAAGATATTGTCTTAAACGATAATGTTCCCGTATTTCTAACTAAAAACGGTCATGGCTCAATGGTCGTCCTCAGCGTAGAACAGTATACTACCCTCATGGAGTCTGTTGAGAGAGAACTTGACGTGGCTGACAGAATTGCCGAAACTGACGAGACCCGTTATACACATTCCGAAGTGTTTGATCAAATCAGAGGAAAAATCAATGGAAAATAGTGAGTATCAACTATCCTACCTACCATTATTCTATAAAGATTTAGCGGATGTTGTGCACTATATTGCTGACGAATTGAATAATCCTTCTGCAGCGAATCGATTAGTCGATGAGATTGAAAAAGCTATTTTTAAGAGATTACTCAACCCACTTTTATTTCAACCTGTTCCGTCTAATCGTGTTCGTAAACATCCTTACTACAGAATTCGTGTTAAGAACTTCTCTATTTACTATGTGGTTATTGGACAAACGATGGAAGTTCGCAGACTATTATATAGAAGAAGAAACATTGATTCTTTACTACAATAAAATACAAAAACGCATACTGCTCTATGACAGTATGCGTTTTTCATTCATAAAAAAAGAACCAAGCACAAGGCCTGGTTCGTTCGTTTTAAATTATAGAGAAGCTACGTCTACTTTAACCCCAGGGCCGAAAGTAGTTGTCACAGCAACGTTACGTACGTATTGACCTTTAACTGTAGCAGGTTTGATACGTAATAATGTTTCGTGAATTGTTTTGAAGTTTTCTACTAATTTGTCATCTGAGAATGAAACTTTACCGATTGGAACGTGGATGTTACCAGCTTTATCAACACGGTAAGTAACTTTACCAGCTTTGATTTCTTCAACAGCTTTAGTTACGTCCATTGTAACAGTACCTGTTTTAGGGTTTGGCATTAAGCCTTTAGGTCCTAATACACGACCTAAACGACCAACTTCACCCATCATGTCAGGTGTAGCAACGATAACGTCGAACTCAAACCATCCGCCTTGGATTTTTTGAGCTAATTCGCTGTCACCAACGTAGTCTGCACCAGCTGCTTCAGCTTCTTTAGCTTTTTCACCTTTTGCGAATACTAATACGCGTTGAGTTTTACCAGTTCCGTTTGGAAGCACAACTGCTCCACGTAATTGTTGGTCAGCTTTCTTTGGATCTAAACCTAAACGGTATGCAACTTCTACAGATGCATCAAATTTAGCGAAATCTGTTTCTTTTGCTAATGCGATTGCTTCTTCAACTGAGTAAGCTTTAGAAGAATCGATTTTTTTAGCGGCTTCTAAATATTTTTTGCTTTTCTTTGCCATTGTATAATTTCCTCCTATTGTGTGGTTTTAACGGTTTTACCTCCCACAAAGTCCATGAGTGAAACACTCGTGCTAGGGACTTTTGGAAGCTGCATTTGTTTTTAGCCTTCTACTACAAATCCCATTGAACGGGCTGTACCTTCGACCATGCGCATAGCAGCTTCTACGTCTGCTGCATTTAAGTCAGGTGCTTTTAATTCAGCAATTTCTCTAACTTGATCACGAGTTACAGTAGCAACTTTTTTCTTGTTTGGTTCGCCTGAACCTTTTTCAACTTTAGCAGCTTTCTTTAATAATACTGCTGCTGGTGGTGTTTTACAGATGAAGTCGAATGAACGGTCTTCATAAACTGAAATCACAACCGGAATGATTAAACCTGCTTGGTCAGCTGTACGAGCATTGAATTCTTTACAGAATCCCATGATGTTCACTTGTGCTTGACCTAAAGCTGGACCTACTGGTGGAGCTGGAGTTGCTTTACCTGCAGGAATTTGTAATTTAACTAGTTTTACAACTTTTTTAGCCACGAGACATTACCTCCTTGATTGTTTCGTGCGTGGTTTAATGGAGATGAAGATTTCTCCTCCCACGGTGTTCCGACATGTGCATTTTCATGCACTTTGGTATTATATCAAAACTTAATTTGCAATGCAATATTTATAGTCTACTATTTTTTGAGAAAAAACTTACGTTGGTCTTACAAACCACTTTCAATCCTTGCGGATTGTTTTATAACCACTGCATAGGGGCACCGGATTGAGCCTTTCGTCTCAATTCCTACCAAGCTTCAAACTGACTCTACTGGTTTCACCCTAGAGTCAGTAATTCACATTGGTTGCTATCCCCCAATGCTGCGGTTATAAAATCCGCAAGGTTTTAGTGGTTTGTAAAAAATGGGATTTTTTTCAAAAAAGTGAACTGTTAGAAATCGCGTTGCAATGGGATTTGTGCCAAGACGTGCACAGGACATGTCGGTGACTTTAACGGCCTCCCGCGCCTTGGAAACGCGATAAGGACGGGGTTTGTGCAGGGAGTTTGATGATTGAACGAAAACTGCCCAAAATTCACTTTGAAGTGCCCCCTGTCAAGTAGACAGGAAAATAATTAAAGTGTATGACGAGTTCTTATGAACTCGTCTTTTTATTTATGCAGGGATTTTTAACCCCATT
>JAGZLX010000083.1 GCA_018364485.1 Granulicatella adiacens | reverse complement strand
CGCAAAAGAAGCTTTAGTAAGTGAAATTTCGTCTTGTAAACGTGCTTTGGAAGAAGTGGCTTTTACACCAGCAAATCAACAAACAAAGGCGCTACTCGTTGAATTTTTAACGTATTTAGAAATATAGGAGTTACAAATGGAAAAAGAACGTGTGGATATTCTGGTCGTCCAACAAGGATTGACAGATTCCAGAGAAAAAGCAAAACGTCTTGTCATGGCTGGACAGATTGTGGATGCGGTGAATCATAACCGATACGATAAACCAGGGGAGAAAATTCCTGTGACGAGTTCATTGATGATTAAAGGCGAACCGTTAAAATATGTATCTCGTGGTGGGTTGAAATTAGAAAAAGCCTTAAAAGAATTCGATGTCAGTGTCGATGGAAAGATTTTACTTGATATCGGTGCTTCGACTGGTGGGTTTACAGATGCGGCTTTACAAAATGGGGCCAAACAAAGTTATGCACTCGATGTGGGTTATAACCAATTAGATTATAAACTTCGCCAAGATGAACGTGTTGTTGTTATGGAGCGTATGAATTTCCGTTTCGCCACTCCAGATGATTTCACAAAAGGGCAACCAGATGTGGCTTCAATTGACGTATCGTTTATCTCGTTGAAACTGATTTTACCGCCATTAAAACCAATTCTAAAAGAAGGCGGAGACGTGCTCGTATTGATTAAACCGCAATTCGAAGCAGGTCGTGAACGTATCGGGAAAAAAGGAATTGTCAGCGATCCAAAAGTACATGAAGATGTATTAGTAGATATTTTAAGCTTCAGTGAACAAATTGGATTTACTGTCGAAAAAGTAACGTATTCACCAATCACTGGTGGAAGTGGGAATATTGAATTTTTAGCGCATTTAAAAAATACGGCTCCTAGTGAGGTTCATTTGTTTGAAGAACTCGCGCGTGAGACGGTTAAAGAAGCGCAACGATTAAAAAAGTAAAGGGTGACGAACTTGATTCAAGAGATTTATATTAAGAATTTTGCCATTATCGAAGAAGTTCAGTGTACGTTTGAAAAAGGGATGACGGTTTTAACCGGGGAAACGGGCGCTGGTAAATCGATTATTATTGATGCGGTGGGCTTATTAATTGGTGAACGTGCATCGCTCGAAATGATTCGTTATGGTGAAGAAAAGTCCTTGATTCAAGGTGTATTCCGAATTGAGGATCCAGCCGTTGTTGAAAAGCTGCAAGAATTCGGGTTTGAAGTTGTTGAAGATGAATTAATGATTCAACGTGAATTATTGCAAAATGGAAAATCAAACTGCCGTATTAATGGACAGTTAGCGACTGTTGCACTCCTTAAACAAATCGGACCTTATTTAATCGATATTCATGGTCAAAATGAGCATTTCCTCTTATTAAACGAAGAGAAACATTTAGGGCTATTAGATGAGTTCGCACACCATCAAATGGGCGATTTAATAGCCGAATATGACGAGGCGTACGCAAAAGTCATAGCCGCCAAACAAGAACTTAGAGCCTTGCAAACGGCAGAAAAAGAAGACGCACAACGCGTAGATATGTTGAAATTCCAACTGCAAGAAATCGAAGAAGCCAATATTTATGTAGGTGAGGAAGAGCAATTAAGTGAAGAAAAAGAATACTTCACTCATTTCCAAAAAATCCAAACGGCACTTCAAACAGCTCTTGCTGCTCTTGAAGGGGAAGAATATTCAAGCGTCGATGCTATCGGTGAAGCGACACGTGAAGTAGAAAGCCTAGAATCGATTTCCACAAGCTTCAAGACACTTTCTACGCAAATGAGTGAGGCATACTATCAATTACAGGATGCTGCAAGTGCGATTCGTCATGAAATCGAAAATGCTGAATTTGACGAAGAACGTCTGGCCTTTATTGAAGAACGTCTCGATGTTTACTATCAATTAAAACGTAAATATGGGGATGATGCAGAAGAAATTCTAGCCTTCCAAGATAAAGCAAGAGACGCTTTGAATAAGATTGAAAATAAAGAAGCATTGATTGCTGAAACAGAAAAAGTGTTGAAACAAGCTACTCTTGAAGCCTTTGCGATTGCAGAGAGGATTTCAAGTATTCGTCGAGAAGTGGCTAAACGTTTAGAAGCCGATATTGTGAACGAATTGCACGGACTATACATGGAGAATGCGCAATTTGCTATTCAATTTGAGACAACTGAAGCCTTACTGGAAACAGGGATTGACATCGTTGAGTTTTACATTTCAACGAATAAAGGAGAACCGTTGAAGCCTCTTAGCAAGATTGTTTCCGGTGGGGAGTTATCTCGTATTACATTAGCGATGAAATCCATCTTCACGAAAGAACAACTCGTTGGAACGATTATTTTTGACGAGGTGGATACAGGTGTTAGCGGACGTGTGGCTCAGGCGATTGCTTCGAAGATGCACTATATTTCAGAATACGCTCAAGTGTTGAGTATTACGCATTTACCACAAGTAGCAAGTATGGCAGATACGCATATTCATATTGAAAAAGTGGAAGAAGGCGAACGTACGCATACGATTCTGAAAGTAATGGACGAAGCGGAACGTACAGAAGAAATCGCGCGTATGCTTTCAGGTACGACGATTACTGCATTAACACTTGAAAATGCTAAAGAATTATTACAAATTTCAAACGCAATTAAACAAGAAAATGATACACGAGCAGAAGGTGAACGCAAATGACAAAAATCTTTGCACATAGAGGAAGTAAAGGGACACATCCAGAAAACACACTTGCTTCATTTAAGGAAGCAGTGCGTGTGGGGAGTGACGGGATTGAACTCGATGTCCATTTAACTAAGGATGGGCAATTAGTCGTGATTCATGATGAGACAGTTGACCGTACAACCAACGGAACTGGAGAAATCAGAACCTTAACACTAGCAGAAATTAAAGAGCTGGATGTAGGAAGTTGGTTTAAGAATGATTTTGCTGGCGAAAAAATTCCAACGCTAGACGAAGTACTTCACTTATTAAAAGAGTTGAACTTTAACGGGCAATTAAATATCGAGTTAAAAACAGATATTATTCAATATGAAGGACTCGTTGAAAAATGTCTCGCTCTCCAAGTTACAGAGTCTTGGCCATTTGCAATTGTCTATTCTAGCTTTAATCCATATACATTAGTTGAGCTCAAAAAATTAAATTCAACTCAAGAAATTGGACTTCTCTTTGAGTCAGTGGAGTGGGCGGATAAAGGTGACGCGATGCTTGAAAAAGAAGCGTATCATCCCGATTTGAAGTTGCTCGATTGGACGATTGAATGGAATACGAATCAGTTGCCTTTACGTGTATGGACAGTGAATGAAGATACAGATATCAACCGTTGCTTTGAACTACAGATTGAAGCCATTTTTACGGACTATCCGCAAAAGGCGTTACAATTAAAGGAGAACTATGAGCGATAAGCTACCAAAAATTATCATTATCGTGGGACCAACCGCGGTAGGAAAAACAGCTCTCAGTATTGAACTAGCAAAACACTTCAATGGCGAAATCATTAATGGAGACTCGCTTCAAGTGTATAAAGGTCTTGATATTGGGACAGCAAAAGTTACTGAGGAAGAAAAAGAAGGCGTTCCTCACCACCTGCTAGATATTTGTGAGTGGGATGAACCTTTTACTGCAAGTGACTTTAAAGAGAAGGCAGAAGCAGCCATTGCAGACATTACGAGTCGTGGGAAACTACCGATTATCGTTGGTGGAACAGGACTCTATATCGAAGGTCTATTATATGGATTTCATTATAGTGGCGAAGGGTCGAATGATCCAGACTATCGTTTATTAAAAGAAAAAGAACTGGAAGATAAAGGTTCTGAGGTTCTTTGGAATGAATTGAATGCAGTAGATCCTGAGGCGGCTGCCAAGATTTCGGTGAATAATCCTAGACGCGTGATTCGTGCGCTAGAAGTGATTCATGCGACAGGTAAGAAGTTTTCAAGCCTAGAAATTCAAAAGATACCACACTATGATGCGTTTATTATTGGTTTAAATACAGATCGTGCACTTCTATATGAGCGCATCAATTTGCGTGTAGAACTGATGAGAGAGGCTGGTCTTGAAGAAGAAGCAAGAGATTTATATGAAAAATCAAAAGGCTTAGATATCCAATCGATTAGTGGGATTGGATATAAGGAATGGATTCCGTATTTTGAAGGGGAACAGTCGCGTGAGGCGATTATTTCGACCATCCAACAAAACTCGAGGCGATACGCCAAACGACAATTAACGTGGTTTAGAAATCGACTACCGCAAATTCGTTGGATGAATTTATTAGAGAATTCAAAAGATAAAGAAGAACTATTAGAAGAACTATCAGCTTTTGTAGAGGAGGGATAGAATGGAACAAAGAGAACGCGTATTAATCGTAAGCGTACAAACGACGCAAACGGATGAGGATTTCGCATATGCTAACCAAGAGCTGGCGCAATTAGTCGATACAGCGATGGGTGAAGTGGTTGCTACTGTGACACAAAAACGTGAGGCTATTAGCGGACGTACCCTTGTTGGAAAAGGAAAAGTGGAAGAAATCAGCCATCTTGTTGACGAACTAGAAGTGGACCTTGTTGTGTTCTATCAATCGCTCACAGGGTCGATGGTGAAAAATCTCAATGAATCAATTAACTGTCGTATCATTGACCGTGTGCAATTGATTTTAGATATTTTTGCGATGCGTGCTCGTTCTAAAGAAGGGAAGCTGCAAGTTCAGCTCGCGCAATTAAACTACTTACTACCTCGTCTTTCAGGGCAACGAGAAGGCTTGTCTCGTCAAGGTGGGGGTATTGGTACTCGTGGTCCAGGGGAAACTCGTTTGGAAACTGATAGACGTTATATTCGTAAGCAAATCCAAGATATCGAAGAACAGTTAGAACAAATCAAGAAACATCGTGAGCGTTCACGTGAGAAAAGAAAGAGTTCAAACGGGTTCCAGCTTGGATTAATAGGTTATACGAATGCTGGGAAGTCTACGATTTTAAATCAATTAACGCAGGCGGGTACTTACCAAATGGACCAATTGTTTGCGACACTGGATCCATTGACAAGACAGGTGGACTTGTTCCCGAATTTCGAAGTGACGTTAACAGATACTGTTGGATTTATCCAAGAGTTACCAACAACATTGATTCATGCGTTTGAATCAACCCTCGAAGAAAGTGCCGATGTCGATTTATTAGTTCATGTGGTGGATGCGTCAAACGCGCAGTTCTCCCTACATGAAAAGACGGTTATCGATTTAGTGAATGACTTGGAAATGCAAGAAATTCCGATGGTGACAGTCTATAATAAGACAGACTTAATCGAAGGCGAATTCCAGCCAAATCTTTATCCATCGATTCAAATTTCTGCAGTAAATGAAGCAGATGTGGAACGATTAAAAGCTTTCTTGAAAGAACAAGTAAAAGCGCAAATGACTTACTATGAAGAGTGGTTAGACGTGACGCAGACGAAAGAGTTGAATCAGTTGCAACAACGTACTCTTGTCGAGTCATTAAACTACGACGAAGAGAAAAATCAATATTGCGTAAAAGGGTTTAGAAAGATATAATAACTATATTGTGTATGAAATCACTTTAAAGATGGGGGATAAGATATTTCATGAAATCAATTGTTAAATTAGGTGCACTATTAGGGTGTGGCTTTGTACTAGTAGGATGTTCAAATAATACACCGCAAACAACTGATTCTGTAACAGAATCAACAACTGTTAATCCAGTTAAGAGAACGGATGATAAAGAGACTACTACAACTCAACAAAGTTCTGCTTATACATTTAAAGATGGAAAAGCAGTGTTACAAGATATCGATTTGCAAATTACAGAATACAAAGTACTTAAAGCAGGAAATCCTGAAAA
>JAGZLX010000082.1 GCA_018364485.1 Granulicatella adiacens | reverse complement strand
CTTGACGGTTGTTGGAGATCCGATTTCAGAAGAAGAATTAGAAACCATTCGCCAAAAACAAGCCTCTTACGGTATTCAATCTGTTCAATTGAAAGTCAAGCAATTCAATAATTCGGCAAAATTAGATAGTGAGACGATCAAGGAATTTTACGAAAACATTGACAAGTATATCGAACAAAAACTCTCAGAAAAGGATTTACAAAACGATCGCGCAAAAGAAAATGAAGCAGACAAGGATTGAGAACGATGAACTGAATAGGTTTTTCTTTTTGTTTGTTTTCTGATAGCGGTCAATAAATGAACAAAGCAAGCCTCAAAACGTTAATACATTATGGGAATTACTTACAAGATCTCAGCACTCTGTATTTACAGGGTGCTTTTTTGTTAGTACGAATTATTTATTCACTGCACGTATTTTGGTATAATGCGGATATTAACTTTATTAGTCGAGGAGTATTTATGTCTTATATCAGCACCATTAAAATCGCACTGATTTTATTTCCTATTTTAGCGTTTGTCATTACCATTCCGTACATGATTGCAAACTACCGAAAGTACGGTTCGGTGAATAAATTGCGCACGGTTATTTTTTATTCATTTATCTTATATTTACTGGCGGCATATTCATTAGTGAACTTGCCACTGCCTGACCCATCGACCATTCATACGACGTACACAGACAAGTTAAACCTTGTTCCGTTTTCATTTGTGGCGGATTTCTTCAACGATAGCCCGTTTGTACTGACGGACCCGTCGACATGGATTGATTCGATGAAATATCCATCGTTCTACATTCCAGCATTCAATGTATTGATGCTCGTACCTTTCGGGGTGTACATGCGTTATTATTTCAAATGCAGCTTCAAGAAGACGATTTTATTAACGGCGCTAGTCAGCTTATTCTTTGAGCTTACGCAATTATCTGGATTGTACTTTATTTATCCAGGTCCTTACCGCCTATGCGACATCGATGATATTATTCAAAATACGACGGGTGGCGCACTCGGGTACTTCATTGGCCAACTTGCGGTTAGGGTACTTCCTTCAAGAGATGCCATAGATGAGAAATCCTTTGAGGAGGGTACTCACGTATCGAGCATTCGCGTCATGTTGTCACTACTGATTGATGCGGTGATTGTCTACGTACCGTATAGCTTCTTGAATACAACTATTCCAGTTTCTGTATTGTTTGCGTTGTATTTCGCTTTGGTACCAATCATTAATGGAAAAACACTCGGAAGCGCCTTGATCAAATTCGGAGTGGAGTTCAAAGATAACAAAGCCATTCGCACAGTGCTCAGAGGTATCCTCATCACAGCGTACTTCAACTGGATTCCGCTAGGATTACTCACACTCATGGATGTCTTTAACTTTGAAGCCGAGACGCCAGAATTCCTCGTATTATTTGCGGGAACCTTACTCATATTCGTCTTGTACTTCTTAATCATCCTTATCGTGACGCTCTTCAACCGTCGTTTCTTATTCGACCGATTGTCAGGGACAGAGTACCAAAGCACAATTGATAGAAAAGCATAATCGTTTTTCTAAAATGAAATTAACATTCTATAGCATCCCATTTATTGGGGTGCTTTTTTGTTGTAGAAATGGAGAGCATAGAAAAAGGAATTAAGTAAACATTGTACTTAATTCCTTTGTAAATAAATCTATTCAGTTTACGATTAAAACATATTTCTTACTATAAAGAGGTAAGGAAAGTAAGTCCGCCCAAAATGACTCCAGCTGCATTAGGGAAAATAAGTATCCAGTCTTTTTTTGGTTCTTTAGTCCAACCGTAAATAACCCAGATTAGACAAGAAACGGCAGCAAAAAGCGGCTGGAAAGGTTGACCTTTAGTTCCTTGTAGGTTTGCGATAATTTGTGGAATATAAGCAATAAATACAAGGAAACCAATAAAAGCTCCAATAGATCCAACAAAACGGTTAATCTTTTGTTTTGACATATGTTACCTCCAAAAAAGTTAATACGGATATACTAACACATATTCTTTATTTTATAAACATATATTGATTTTAAGAGTCATTTTTAAAGATTTCTTAATCAGTAAAGAATAGATTAAATTACAGACGGATTGGATAGAAAAGCGAGAATAAAATGTGGATATGGTATAATGGAGTAACAAGTATTTCGATAGAGGAAGTGGCCAGATGAAAATTATTGTCGATCGCAATTCGGTTTGTGCCGGAGATGATATATACAATCATGAGATGACCTTCGAGGTGCCAGAGAGCCTCACTGTAGCTGAATTCTTTGACTTGGTGGAGAGTCATGGATTCTTAGCAGCGATTGTAGGAAACGATGTGGCGTGGGGACTTCAAAATCGCACGGGTAAAATCGGAGAGTATTTTACAAAAACAGGAGAAGTCACTCATCCAGAAGTGAGCATTAAAGATAAAATGGACGAAGCGGGCGGAGACCCTCATTTCTTCGTGCGCTATTATAGCAATCCCGAATGGGCAAGAGAAATCGGCAACGGAGGACAAGCATGAACCGTGAACAATTTTTAAATAGAATCAATAAAGAAGGATTTTCATTTGCCATCGATATGACACGCTGGGGATTTTCGGATTGCAAGACACTCGTGCGCAGTCGCAGACTTTCCGAGGAACAGCTCTACCAGATGTTTGTGGAATTCTGTGAGGAGCTTGAGAACTGTCTCAAGGAAGCAGGGGACGAGCGTCGCATGCTGTTTAATAAATATCCCGTAAGCCCAGTTCATGATAAATATAAAACTAAGTTCGATGCGATTTCTCCAAACGGACGCGAATTCCGCTTCGATTTTGTATTTCGCAATGACAATCATCTGAAAGTGTACCATCTAATTGAAACGATTAATGGACGCAAGAGGATTACATGGAAAGATGTTATTAGTGAGATATTGGATGCATTATAAGCAAATAAAAAGAGCTTTCCAGTGTTGGAAGGCTCTTTTGCAATATTTAGAAGAATTCAATTTTTTCATCGGTATTCTTTAAGTAGAAATAAATAAAGTGAGCTTCTAATAAGAGAAGTGTCACTGCGGTAACGAGTGAAATAACTGTTGGCGTTGGAGCAATAAAGGCGCTCACGGCAAATCCACCGACAAAAATTAAATTTTGAGTATAAAAATAATAGGATTCAGGGAATTGGTATTGCTTCTTATTGAAGCGGCTGTTGTATAGAACCCCTAATAAGAAGAGTCCAATACCAGCATATAAGAAGTTTGTCGCAAATTGGTGGATGACTTCACTGTCTGCCAGGAAGCTCATCGATACGGTAATCATGATAAGTCCAATAAAAATTGGGTAATGACTATAGATGATGAAGATACCATTTTTCTCCTGAGTTTCATCAATCACGTGGTCAAATTGACCGAAATAGTAAAGGAAGAGAAGCGCCATGATCGCGAAGTAACAAACCGATTGGAAAGAGAACGTCTCTCTTGTAAAGAAGGCTGTTAGTCCCATAATCATTTCCCCGAAAATAATAATCACAAGAAGCGACAGTCGCTCGATTAAGTGAGGTAGATTAATGCTAAAGTGCGAACCTTTTCTCGTTTGAGTGATCGGCATAATAAATGTAATTAGAACGCCAGCCACGTAAATCGGAGAACCAATTTCAAGTGGAAGTAGCGCTGCTAGATACACCGCGAACGTGCGCAGTCCCGTCATCCAGAGGAAACTGCGAATACTTTGCTTCGTTTCAGGAGCAATGCCTTTTCTAAAGTACTCTATTAAGTACTGCAAAAATAGCGTAAGGGATAGTGTCCCGACCGCAAAGCAGAAGGCGTGATAATTGTCTTGCCACTCGGTTGAAATCATATTCGAGATGTAGAGCAATAAGCCCATGTTGGTGAACATAACGAGCATATTCAGTGGCGAATTTTTCCCGAAACGATTGGTGAAAACCATCTGAATCATCCAGCTATTTACAAGAACGAGCAGGGACAAGAGAAAGACGATGATCGATTCCTGTGGGACCACTCCGTAATGTAGATGATGAATAAGTCCGGTTAGTTTTGAAATCGCGTAGACGAACACCAAATCGTAAAAGAGCTCGGTGAATTCGACACGCTTATGATGAATAATCGATGCCATAGTAGATCCTTTCTTTGCTAAGTACACATTAAGTTTATGTAAATAATAATGGAGAGTCAAGAAGATGATGCTATAATGGTCCAAACGAAGAGGGAGGAATGACAATGGAAATGGAAAACGAAACAACAGCACTCAAATGGGTCTTCTACCGCGAAGTGGATGTCCCACGCGATATCGAAGAAATTCTTGTGACAGGAGAGGTAGCAGACCGCGCCTTCAAAACGGTACGAGACGTAGCGGTATTCACGAATAAACGCTTGATTGTCAAAGACGTCCAAGGACTAACAGGAACGAAAGTAGAAATGTATTCCTTACCGTATAGCGCAGTAAATATGTGGTCTACAGAAAATGCGGGCATCCTCGATTACACGGCAGAGGTGGAATTGTGGACAAGAGCAGGCCATATTAAAATTGAATTGAAACGCGGCATCAATATCCGCGAGTTCGAACGCTTACTGGCAGAGTATATTTTATAAAGAAAAAAAGCCACTACACTGTAGCGGCTCTTATTTGTTAGGCTCTATTATTTGTTGAAAGAATTTTTAATTCCTTCTACTGCGCCTTCAACGCCTTCTTTAACGTTTTCGATAACTTCTTTGGCTTTACCTAAACCTTTTTCTACTGCACCTTCTGTTTCAGTGCTTTTATCACCAGTAACTTTACCTAAAACTTCTTTTGCTGCACCTGATGCTTGTTGTAATTTATCTTCTAATGACATTTGAAGACCTCCTTTGTTGTTTATACTATTAAGTCTAACATTAAAAAATTTATTTACAAAAGTTTCTGCTTGAGAAAGTGTTCATAAGCAGATGTTTTAAAGAGAAGTAAAGACTCATGCTAAAATAATTCTAAAGAGACTCAAGGAGGAAACCAAATGACAGAATATCAATTACCACGCGTTTGGAGCGCAGCCGATTCTAACCAAGGAAAGTTCTCAGGAATTAACCGTCCAACGGCAGGAGCGCGTTTTGAACAAACATTGCCTGTTGGAGAAACAGACTTACAAGTGTATTCGCTAGGGACACCAAACGGCGTTAAAGTGACGATTATGCTGGAAGAATTACTCGAAGCAGGCGTTGACAAGGCAGCTTATGATTTATTCAAAATTACGATTATGGATGGGGACCAATTCGGTAGCGACTTTGTAGCGATTAACCCGAACTCGAAAATTCCAGCACTCTTAGACCGTTCAGGAGATGAACCGATTCGCGTCTTTGAGTCAGCGAATATCTTGTTATATTTAGCAGAAAAATTTGGAAAATTCCTTCCGCAAGATACTGCTAAACGTACAGAAGTCTTAAACTGGCTCTTTTGGCAAACTGGAGCAGCACCATTCTTAGGAGGCGGATTTGGACACTTCTTCAACTACGCACCAGAGAAAATCGAGTATGCCATTAACCGTTTCACTATGGAAGCAAAACGCCAATTAGACTTACTCGACCAAGAGTTAGCCAAACGCCCATATATCGCAGGAGACGAATATACGATTGCTGATATCGCGATCTGGTCATGGTACGGACGCCTCGTTCAAGGACACTTGTATCAAAATTCTGCAGAGTTCCTTGATGCGCAAAGCTACAAGCATTTAAACGAATGGGCAGACAGAATCGCAAAACGTCCCGCTGTACAAAAGGGAGTAGAAGCGGAGTATAAATTAATTAAATAAAGAAGGGTTAGTATGATTGAATATAAAAACGTCGCCTTGCGTTATGATGAAAAGCTCGTTTTAAAAGACGTGAACTTAAGCATTAACGACGGCGAATTTATGGTGTTAGTGGGGCCATCCGGTTCAGGGAAAACAA
>JAGZLX010000081.1 GCA_018364485.1 Granulicatella adiacens | reverse complement strand
ACTGACGTCCACTTCCTGATATGTCCGCACGACTCGTTCCGAGTCCCTTGCGGCATATCAGTCCAGTGTTTCAGTCCTGAGCGTTCGCCCTCGTATCCTGAAGTTGAGTTCGTCTTCGCAGAAATCGCGTCCACTTCCCAAACCATACGCACATCGTTTTTAACGATGCTTGCGTTGGTTTGGTCCAGTGGTCGATTTCTAACCGCGAAGACTCACATCCTGTTTTAAAAAAGAGTCTGAAACTGTTGCTTCAGACTCTTCGTGTAGTAGAATCTTACCCGTTTACTAAGTTTGATAAGATACCATTAATAAATTTCGCTGATTTTTCGTCACTGTAAGTTTTTGCGATTTCAATTGCTTCGTTTAACGCTACAGTTTGTGGAACTTCTAATTCTGGAGAAGTCATTTCGAAAATAGCCACTCGCATGATGATTAAGTCTAAACGGACAATACGGTTTAGCTTCCATCCTTTTAAGTACTTTTCGATTAACGCGTCGATTTTCTCGACATTATTTTGAACTCCTCGCACTAATGCTATGCTGTATGCAATCTCTGGAACTTCGTTAAGTAACTCTTCTTCCGTAATTGCTTCGATAGAATAAGGTGAATCTTCTGAGCATTCCAACGCAAGACTAAGCGCATCTACAATGTGCATTTCAGGCGACACATCTAGTTGGTATAAAGCTTGAATGGCCAATACTCGTAGTGCTCGTCTTTTTAATGGTTTACGACTCACTATTCATCCCCCAATTCAAATAATTCTGCATCTTCGTGATGCACTGGTAAAATTTCTTGAACGTGAACATTCACTTGTGAAATGACTAATTCACAGCTGAATAATAATTGTTCTTTAATTTTATTTTGCAACACTAGAGCTGTTTTTGGAATTGAAACACCGTAATCTACATTTCCGTAAATATCAATTACGAATGATCCGTTTTCTTCTGTTAAATAAGCCCCTTTAGATAATTGTTTTCCACCAAAAATAGTGTTTAAAAATCCAGGAACTGGATAGAAGCCTTCCACTTGCGCAGCTACAATCCCTGCAATGCTTTCGATAACTTCAGGAGCAATTTCGATTGCACCTAGTTCTTGATCTTTAGAATATTTTTTGATTTGTTCCATTTTGTAACCTCCCTGTTTGATAGAAAATTACTCATAAAAAGTTTTTCCAATTCTCATTTAGTTTACCATGAAACAGCTATTCTCACAACTACCGTCTATTTTAGAGAATAATGAGTTCACGAGGAACTTTTTGAATGACTTCGCCGCCAGTTTCATTGATAATAATGTCGTCTTCGATACGTACTCCACCAACTCCTGGAAGGTAAATTCCTGGTTCATTTGTAATGACGTTACCTGGTACAAATGCTTGTGTCGCAATACGAGAAACGTTTGGTGCTTCGTGAATTTCAAGACCGATACCATGTCCTGTAGAGTGAGTGAAGTATTCGCCATAACCACGGCTAGCAATGTAATCACGAGCAATCTTGTCTAATTCTACCCCTGTTTTACCTGGACCAGCTGCTTCACTAACTTTTAATTGAGCTTGCAGGACAACATCGTGAATTTCTTTTAATTGGTCAATTGGTTCACCAACAGCGATTGTTCTAGTCATATCAGATACATAACCATTGTAGTAGCAACCAAAGTCAAGCGTTACTAGATCTCCAGTTTCAATCACTTTTGCACTCGCAACACCGTGAGGCATTGAAGAACGAACTCCACTAGCAACGATTGTATCAAATGAAACTCCAGTTGCACCAAGGCCGCGCATATAGAAGTCTAATTCATTTGCCACTTGGATTTCAGTTACACCTGGTTTGATGAAATCTAAAATGTGTAGGAATGCAGCATCTGAGATACGGCAAGCTTCACGGATTGTTTGGATTTCACCTTCATCTTTGACTTCACGAATTTTCTCTACAATGTTTTGTGTTGGAATTAATGCTGTATCAAACGCATCTTCGAAGATTTCTAATTGTGAAACTGAAACATGATCTGCTTCAAAACCAACAAACTTCAAGTCATTTTCGCGAATGATTTTTTCAAATGCTGGAACCCAACCTGTCTTATGTTCAATCACATGGAATCCTTTTGCTTGTTGTTGTGCTTGTTGTGTGTAACGAGCATCTGTTACAAAATAAGCATCTGTCAATGTAATTAATGCAAACCCTGTTGTTCCTGTAAAGTGTGCTAAATAACGTAAATTGTATGGGCTATATACAATCAATCCATCAATTTCTTGTTCTTTCATGGAATTTCTTACTTTTTCTAAACGTGTCATATTTTGTTCCCTCCAATGAAAATGGTAACTCCAGTATAACAAAAAAGAGCCTAACAAAAAAGTCAGGCTCCTTGGAATTTTCATTAAATTCTAATATTGATTAAATCGCTCTAAACGTTGGCTTACAATTTCTTCTTTCGATTTCAATGACCACTCATTTAATTGAACTTCTAATTGTTCTCTCATATCCAAAGCAATCTCTTCATTTGTCTTTTTCTTTTCTGGAATAATGCGGTCAACAATCTTTTGCGCCAACAAATCATTACTTGTAAATTTCATGAGTTCAGCAGCTTGACTGGCTTTTGAACCGTCCTTCCACAAAATCGATGCAAATCCTTCTGGAGAAAGAATTGAATACATCGCATATTCCATCATCCAAACTTCATTGGCAACGGCAAGCGCTAATGCTCCACCACTTCCGCCTTCCCCGCATAGGATAGCTATGATTGGCACTTTCAAGTGGCTCATAATACGAAGATTATCCGCAATGGCTTCACCGATTCCACGTTCTTCCGCAGTTGCCCCGCAGAAAGCACCAGCCGTATTAATAAATGTTACAACTGGATGGTTAAATTTCTCAGCTTGTTTCATCAAACGTGCACTCTTACGGTATCCTTCTGGATGGACTTGACCGAAGTTTGTCTTCAAGTTTTCTTGAAGCGTATGCCCCTTCTCCATCCCAATCACCGTAACAGGTTTGCCGTTCAATGTCGCAATCCCGCCTACAAGAGCTTTATCATCGGCGTAGTAACGGTCCCCATGCAATTCAATAAAGTCGTCAAATACGGCGTTAATCCATTCTTTTGTCGTTGGACGTTTCACATCACGCGCCAACGAAACAATTTTCATTGGTTTCATGCATTCGACTCCTTTCTATGAAGGACAAGTAGACGATGAATCATCTTCTTCATTTCCTTACGGTGAACCACCGCATCGATAAACCCTTGTTCCAGAACGGTTTCTGCTTGTTGGAAATCATCTGGAAGTTTTTGGTTCATGGTTTGTTCCACAACACGTTTTCCAGCAAATCCAACAATAGCTTTTGGTTCTGCTAAAATAATGTCGCCTTGCATTGCAAAGCTTGCAGTGACGCCTCCTGTTGTTGGATCCGTCAATACTGTTAAATAGAATAATCCAGCTTGATGGTGTTCTTCCACAGCTCCTGAGATTTTCGCCATTTGCATGAGAGAAAAGATTCCTTCTTGCATTCTGGCACCACCTGAAGCGGTAAAAATCACAACTGGCAATTGGCGTTTGATTCCTTCTTGGAAAGCTTTCGTGATTTTCTCACCAACGACTTGTCCCATTGACCCCATCATGAAGAATGAGTTCATGACGCAGCAAATAAAGGATTCTTCACCAATCGTTGCTACACCGACTGTTACAGCTTCATTTTCTTTGGCTACTTTTGAGGCTTTCTCCAATTTCGCTTCGTACCCAGGAAAGGCTACATCCACTTTTGGTTTTTCATCCTCAAAGAGTTCTTGGAAAGTATCTACCGTAATGGCCAATCGTTCGGCCGCATTAATTCTAAAATGAGCATCACAGTGCGGACAAACTTTTAAGGATCCTAAATCCTCTTTGTAGACAATCTTGTCACAAGAAGGACATTTCACCCATTTCCCATCCGGAACTGTAGGTAACTCAGACTGTTCAGATAAGTCTACTTTGGTACGATTAATAGTGATATACGACCGTTTTCTAAACAGACCCATCTAATCACTCCTTTACTAAATCATTCTATTTCTCTTTTGGTTGATTCCAGTGTTTCAAAAATTCAGTTTCAACATACGCAGTTGTATAGTCCCCACGTCTAAATGCTGGTGAATCTAATAAGTCTTCAACGAATTCTTGGTTGGTATCCACGCCTTCTACTACAAGTTCAAAAAGCATACGTTTCATGCGAAGAATCGCTTCTTCACGTGTTTTACCGTGCGCAATTAGTTTCGTTAACATTGAATCGTAGAATGGTGGGATTTTATACCCTGTATACAATGCGGATTCAATACGAACGCCCATACCGCCAACAGGTTGGTGTAAGAACGTTACTTTCCCTGGAGAAGGACGGAAGCCTTCAAATGGATTTTCAGCGTTTAAACGACATTCAATCGCATGACCTTCGAAAGTAATATCCTCTTGCGTAAATGGCAACTCTTCTCCTGCAGCAATTTTAATTTGTTGTTGCACAAGATCCACATTCGTAATCATTTCCGTAATCGGATGTTCTACTTGAATACGCGTGTTCATTTCCATGAAATAGAAATGTTTTTCTTCATCCACAAGAAACTCAATCGTTCCTGCGTTTTGATAGCCGACTGCTTTAGCAGCACGAACAGCTGCTTCCCCCATTTCTCTTCTGAGTTGAGAAGAAAGAGATGGACTTGGCGCTTCTTCGATAATCTTTTGATTTTTACGTTGAAGTGAACAGTCACGCTCTCCTAGGTGAACCACATTTCCATGTTGGTCGGCTAAAATTTGAATTTCAATATGTTTGGCTGGATAGATAATCCGTTCCATGTACACATCGGCATTTCCGAAGGCTTGTAAGGCTTCTTGGCGAGCTGTCACAAATTGATGTTCAAATTCTTCAACTGTTTCAACACGACGAATCCCTTTACCACCACCACCAGCAACCGCCTTAATTAAGAGCGGGAAGCCGATACGCTTTGCAAGTTCAATTCCTTCTTCAACAGTTGCAACGACATCATCACTACCAGGAATTACCGGTACGTTTGCCGCAATCATTTGCTTACGTGCTTCTGCTTTATCCCCCATTTGAGAAATCACTTCGCTTGAAGGCCCAATGAAAGTGATATTGCATTCCGCACACATTTTGGCAAATTTGGCATTCTCCGATAAGAATCCAAATCCAGGGTGAATCGCTTGTGCGCCTGTTATAACAGCTGCGCTCAAAATATTTTCAACTTTTAAGTAAGAATCTTTTGAAGCAGCAGGTCCGATACAAACGGCATGGTCAGCTAATTGTACATGAAGAGCATCTTTATCCGCTTGGGAATAGACGGCTACCGATTCAATTCCTAACTCGCGACAAGCACGAATAATACGGCAAGCAATCTCTCCACGGTTTGCGATTAGTACTCTATTAAACATAGGCTTAACGTCCAATAATAAAGGTTAATTCAGCTTCTGCGACTTTCTTACCATCGACATAAGCAACGCCTTTACCGATTCCTGCATATTCTTTTAATTTCACGATATCCACTTGAAGTGTTAATACATCTCCTGGAGTTACTTTTTGACGGAATTTAACATTGTTTAATCCGCCTAAGTAAGCTGTTTTTCCTTTGAAAGAATCTAATTTCAATAATGGAATTGAACCTGCTTGTGCTAATGCTTCAACGATTAACACACCAGGCATTACAGGTTCACCAGGGAAATGTCCTTGGAAGAAGCTTTCGTTAAATGTCACGTTTTTACGTGCCACAACGTGCTCACCTGGTACTAATTCATCTACACGGTCAATAAATAAAATTGGGTAACGGTTAGGGATTAACTCAGCTACGTCAGTTACAGTCATAATGTTCATCTTAATTTCCTCCTAAAATTGGGTTTAGCGAATCGCAAATAGTTTTTGTCCGAAATCAACCATTTGGCCGTTTTCTACTAGGACTTCCACAACTTCACCATTGAAGTCGCTCTTAATTTCGTTCATGATTTTCATTGCTTCGATAATACATACAGTGTCGTTTGAAGTGATTTGTTTACCCACTTGTACAAATGGATCTGCGTCTGGTGAAGATTGTAAGTAAACCACCCCAACGATTGGGCTTGTAATGTATTTTGCATCTGTTGCTACTTGTGGAGCTTCTTGAGCTTCAGCAGAAGGCGCGGAACTCACTGGTGCAGCTTCTACTGGGCTTGCCACGTTTGCGACTGGTGCAACGGCATTAGAAACGA
>JAGZLX010000080.1 GCA_018364485.1 Granulicatella adiacens | reverse complement strand
CAACAACAACAACGGAAGCTCCAACAACAACAACGGAAGCTCCAACAACAACAACGGAAGCTCCAACAACAACAACGGAAGCTCCAACAACAACAACGGTTGCTCCAACTCCTGGAACAACTACAACAACAACGGAAGCTCCAACAACAGAAGGTTCAACAACAGGTAATACAACGACAGTGGTTGCTCCAACTCCTGGAACAACAACAACTACACCAAGCCCTGAATTACCAAACACTGGTTCAATTCGTGATGCTTACTGGGTATTATCAGCAATCTTCGCTACAATTGGTGCAATCGTTTTTGTAACAAATAAGAAAGCAGAAGAAAAATAATTTAAAACGTAACGTTTAGACGAGCAGGTTTTCCTGCTCGTTTTTTTGTGTTTCAGTCGTTAAAAATGAACGTTACATTGTGGTGTATTGTATATTGTTCGTGAAAATATAAAAAATACGCATTTTATAGTTGCTTTTTAAAAATAAAAACAGTAAAAGCATAACTATCCTAATGAACGGTTTAAAAATGTACGGTTTTTGACCGGAAATGGTGTTGCATTTATTCTGTCAATTATTTTTAAGGAGGACTTATGAAAACATTAGAAGAACGTATTCTAAAAGATGGCTATGTTTTAGGCGAAAACATCCTTAAAGTGGATTCTTTTCTGACTCACCAAGTGGATTTGAACTTGATGAAAGAAATTGGAAAAGTCTTTGCGGACAAGTTTAAGGACGCTGGTATTACAAAGGTTGTAACGATTGAAGCATCTGGAATTGCTCCAGCGCTTTATACAGCAGACGCACTTGGGGTTCCGATGATTTTTGCGAAGAAATCAAAGAACATCACGATGAACGAAGGCATCCTTACTGCTGAAGTTTACTCATTTACAAAACAAGTCTCAAATACTGTCTCTATCGCAAGTAAGTACCTTTCCCAACAGGATAAAGTCCTCATCGTCGACGATTTCCTAGCGAATGGACAAGCTGCTAAAGGACTCGTGGAGATTGTCGAACAAGCTGGCGCGAAAGTGGAAGCCATCGGAATCGTGATTGAAAAATCATTCCAAGATGGACGTGGCCTCTTAGAAGAAACAGGCATCCCAGTCTTTTCACTAGCACGCCTAGAACGTTTTGAAAATGGACAAGTCGTATTTAAGGAGGCAGACTTATAATGCAACAACAAGAAAAACACCCACAGGCCATGGTGCTTGGACTTCAACATTTATTAGCGATGTATTCTGGTTCGATTCTTGTACCAATGATGATTGGGAAAGCTCTCGGATATAACACAGAACAATTAACGTACTTAGTCTCAACTGACATTTTCATGTGCGGTTTGGCGACATTTTTACAATTGCAATTAAACAAATATTTCGGTATCGGCCTTCCAGTCGTATTAGGGGTAGCCTTCCAATCGGTGGCACCGTTAACCATCATCGGTCAAAACCATGGTAGTGGAGCGATGTTCGGGGCGCTAATCGTGTCCGGGATTTTCGTCGTTCTCATTTCTGGCGTCTTCTCGAAACTTGCACGATTCTTCCCAGCCATCGTTACTGGCTCGGTGATTACGACAATTGGTTTGACGCTCATTCCAGTTGCTATTGGAAATATGGGTGGCAATGTTCCAGATCCAACAGCGGGTAGCCTTATCTTGTCCCTAGTCACAGTCGCCATTATTTTAGTCATCAACATCTTTACAAAAGGCTTCTTTAAATCAATTTCTATCTTAATCGGATTAGTGATTGGGACAACTCTTGCGGCGTTTATGGGCTTAGTAGACTTTGCTCCAGTAGTCAAAGCGCCTTTTGTACACGTCCCAACAGCCTTCTATTTTGGAATGCCAACGTTCGAATTCACTTCAATTTTCATGATGTGTATTATCGCGATGGTTTCAATGGTTGAGTCGACAGGGGTGTACTTAGCGCTTTCTGATATTACGAATGATCCAATCGATGAAACGCGTCTTCGCAACGGTTACCGTGCGGAAGGGTTAGCCGTGTTACTCGGTGGTGTTTTCAACACATTCCCATATACAGGATTCTCTCAAAACGTGGGCTTAGTGAAAATGTCAGGAATTAAAACACGTCTTCCAATCTACTACGCAGCAGGCTTCCTTCTATTATTAGGACTTCTTCCAAAATTCGGTGCTTTAGCACAAATCATCCCTGATCCAGTCATTGGTGGGGCAATGATCGTTATGTTCGGGTTCGTATCTCTTCAAGGGATGCAAATGCTTGCACGTGTAGATTTCGCAAATAATGAACACAACTTCTTGATTGCAGCGGTATCGATTGCAGTCGGCGTCGGCTTTAATAATAGTAATTTATTCAATAGCCTCCCAACAGAATTTAGCATGTTCTTCAAAAACGGAATCGTTATGGCCAGCATCCTTGCCGTCGTCCTCAACGCGATTCTCAACCGTAAGAACAAATAAATAAACTCCGTTATCTCCATTCTAAGAGAAGGTCTCCCCACCTTCTCTTTTTTCTATTTCTCCTTAAAGTTTCCTTATCTCCAGCGGGCCCGCCTCCTGAAATTGTTCAAAGTATCCATGCACGCAAAAAATACAAGAAGCAAACCCAAAAACATTGTGGAGCGGTAAAAATAAACTCAATTCAGTTAGCTTTCTACGTAGATGATTTCGAAGAAACTTGCGGATTTTATAATCGCAGTAACGGGGGGGTTGCATCGAATGTGAATTACGCGGAGTAGGGACAATTCCCGTACTCCGCGTTTGAAGCTTCGAAGGTGCAAGACTACAGGCTTGCACCGGTGCCCCGTAACAGCGATTATAAAAAGAATCCGCAAGGATTCTAAGAAATCATCAGCACTAACCAAACTCCAGAAAGCCAAAACTGAATCTCAGCACAATTTCACCCCCTCCACAATGTTTTCATTTAGTTTTCACTTCTCGTATTTTTTGCGTAGGTATGGTATACTATGCCTATCTTTAAACAATTTCAAGGAGGCTCTTCCCATCATGGCTGAAGACAAGAAAACATTTTACTTAACCACACCGATTTACTATCCAAGTGGCAACTTACACATTGGTCATGCCTATACAACCGTAGCCAGCGATGCAATGATTCGCTATAAAAAACTACAAGGGTTTGACACTTACTTCTTAACAGGAACAGATGAACACGGACAAAAAATCCAAGAAAAAGCGAAAGAAGCAGGCGTTTCTGAAATTGAATTCGTCGATAAAATCATTTTCGGCATTCAAGACCTTTGGAAAAAGCTAGACATCTCTTACGATGACTTCATTCGTACAACACAACCACGCCATACAAAAGCCGTCCAAAAGATTTTCCAAAAATTAGTGGACAATGGTGATATTTACCTTGGTGAATACGAAGGTTGGTATTCAGTATCAGACGAAGAGTACTTCACTGAGTCTCAATTAGTCGAAGTATACCGTGATGCCGAAGGAAATATGATTGGTGGGGTTGCGCCAAGTGGACACGAAGTAGAACTCGTTAAAGAAGAATCTTACTTCTTCAGAATGAGTAAATACGCAGACCGCTTATTGCAATACTATGAAGAGCACCCAGATTTCATTCAACCAGAATCACGTAAAAATGAGATGATTAATAACTTCATCAAACCAGGCTTAGAAGACTTAGCCGTTTCACGTACATCATTTGACTGGGGAATTCCAGTGCCAAACGATCCAAAACACGTGGTTTACGTATGGATTGATGCCTTATCAAACTACATTACAGCACTAGGATATGGTAGCGACGACGAAACATTATTCAACCGCTACTGGCCTGCAGATGTGCATTTCATCGGAAAAGAAATCGTTCGTTTCCATACGATTTACTGGCCAATTATGTTAATGGCATTAGATTTACCATTACCGAAGAAAGTCTTCGCACACGGATGGTTATTGATGAAAGACGGTAAAATGTCTAAATCAAAAGGAAACGTCGTAGACCCGAACACATTAATCGAGCGTTACGGATTAGATGCACTTCGTTACTACTTATTACGTGAAGTGCCATTCGGTTCTGACGGTATTTTTACTCCAGAATCATTCGTAGAACGTATCAACTATGACTTAGCCAATGACTTAGGAAACTTATTAAATCGTACTGTTGCGATGATTAATAAGTATTTCGATGGAACCATTCCTGCACACACTGCACCGGTTTCCACATTTGACCAAGAATTAGTGGATGCTTCAAAAGCGATGATCGTGGAAGTCGAAGAAGCAATGGAAAATATGCAATTCTCAGTGGCTCTTGCAGCAATCTGGAAATTCGTTTCTCGTACGAATAAATATATCGATGAAACAACTCCATGGGCGGCCGTGAAAGACGAAGCGCGCCAAGAAGAATTAGCACGTACAATGAACTACTTAGCAGAAAGCTTACGTATCATTGCCGTTGCCTTACAACCATTCTTAACGCAAACTCCAGGAGAAATCTTGGCACAATTAGGAATTACAGATAGCGCGTTAATGGATTACCCTTCATTACACACATTCGGCGTGATTCCTGAAGGAACTAAGGTGGTCGAAAAAGGACAACCAATCTTCCCACGTTTAGACGTTGAAGAAGAAGTTGCCTATATTCAAGCGAAAATGGGTGGAGCACCAGTCGAAGAAGAAAACACAGACTGGAACCCAGAAGAAGTGGAACTATCAAGCGAAAAAGAAAGCATCAAATATGACGACTTCGATAAGATTGAATTGAAAGTCGCAGAAGTTATCGAATGCGGACCAGTGGAAGGGGCAGACAAATTGCTTCAATTCCGCTTAGACGCTGGAGATGTTGGCGGTCACCGTCAAATCCTTTCTGGTATCGCAGAATGGTATCCAGATCCAAGTGTTTTCGTTGGAAAGAAAGTTGTCATCGTTGCGAACTTGAAACCACGTAAAATGCGCGGACAAATCAGCCAAGGAATGATTCTTTCGGCTGAAAAAGATGGCGTCCTACAAGTGGTGTTTGCACCAGACGGAATGCCAAACGGCTCAACAGTAGCTTAATTGAATAGTAATTGAATAACAGTGAAGAGTGACCCTTCGAATGCGAAGAACGGCATTTGAAGGGTTGTCTATTTTAAAGGAGTTAACTATATGAAAAAAGGTTTATTAACAGGGTTACTACTCTTTGGATTTTTCTTTGGAGCAGGGAACCTCATTTTCCCACCAACTTTAGGATATCAATCAGCCGATCAGCTTTGGCCAGCAGTTATCGGGTTTATCGTTTCTGGGGTCGGACTTGCCATCGGAACGCTTTTAATCGGAACAGTGATTAATGGTGGATTCAGAAAAGAGTTGGACGAAAAGATTCATCCGATTTTCTCATTGGCATATTTAATTGCATTATATTTGGCAATTGGACCATTCTTTGCGATTCCACGTACAGCAACGGTATCGTATAACATCGGGGTAGCGCCGTTTCTACCAGATTCAAAATCAGGCCTCATTATTTACGCAGCGATTTACTTTGCGGTAGCCTTCTACTTGGCGTATAACCGTTCATCGCTATTATCAAGCATCGGTAAAATCTTAACACCGATTTTTGCAGGCTTAATTTTAATCTTAGTAGTCGTTGGAGCCTTTAAATTCGGTCAAACAACACCTGAATTAGCGGGACAAGCAAACCTTACAGCTCAAACAGCCTTCGGAAATGGTTTTATCGAAGGATATAACACGCTCGATGCCTTAGCAGCGGTAGCCTTCTCAGTAGTTGCCGTAAACACGCTAAAAGACTTCCATTTCAGCTCTAAGAAAGAGTACAAGAAAACAATCATGAGCGTTGGTGTTGTAACAGCGATTGGATTCAGCGTATTGTATATCGGACTTGCATTCCTTGGAAATCATTTCAACGTGGCAAGTGCATTAGCAAAAGATGCAGATTTAAACGTTGGATCATACGTGTTAACAATGGCTTCACGCGAGTTATTTGGTACATTCGGGCAAGCCTTCTTAGCGGTGATGGTAATCATTACCTGCTTAACAACAACGGTAGGGTTAATCGTATCTGTAGGGGAGTTCTTCGAAGAAACATTCCCTTGCTTCTCTTATAAAGTGTATGCGACTGTATTTACCTTAATCGGATTTGGAGTAGCAACGCTTGGTCTTCAAACAATTATCACCTTCTCACTACCAGTATTGATGATTTTATATCCAATTACAGTGGTGATTGCGTTCTTCGTATTAGTGAATAAGAAAGTGGCGTTCTCTAAGAGAGGGATGCAGCTAACAGTGGCGTTGACAACGATTATTTCAACAGTTTCAAGTTTAGCGTCAGCGTTGAAATTAGAAGGTTTAGCCAAAGCGTTGGAAATTCTTCCGTTGCAAGGGTTGTCGCTAGGATGGATGGGACCGGCGATCATCGGTATTTTAATCGCGCTCATCTTACCAGACAAGATCAAAGGCGAAGCATTCGACTTCGAAGCATTTCAAACAAAATAGTGCAGAATTTTACTAGATGATTACTTCGTATCCTTACGGGGATTTTCATAGTAGCGGTAACGTTGCACC
>JAGZLX010000079.1 GCA_018364485.1 Granulicatella adiacens | reverse complement strand
GAATGCATTGAAAGCTCAACCTATACCTGTCGAATCCGTAACGACCCCGTATAAAGAAAAGCCTAGACATATGCCTAGACTCTCATTGTAACAAAGTTCAGTTATACTTGCAAACCTTTATTAATCGTGCATTTTTGTAGGTAGCATCTCATAAGGTTCTTCTTTGGCTTCTTTACGAAGTACAAAGTGGTTTGTTTGGTTGAGTGCTTTTAAGTGGAATTTACCATCTGAATACTCAACGATATTGAGAGATGCATTTCCGATTAGTTCTGACAGTTGGAAGTCAGGAATTAACTCATGAAGCATATTTCGAATTGTAATTCCATGGCTCACGATAAGAATATTTTGATTTTGGTCACGGTGTTTATTGATTACTTTTAATAATCCTTGTTCTACACGTAACCAAAACTCCATAAAGTTTTCTCCAAGGTGGTCTGGATCTAATTCTTTTAGTCCGTTTAGTTCCTCTTGGATATTACGTCCACCTAAGTCGTCAAAATTGCGTTGTAATTTCTTGTAGAGTTCGCCCCAAAGCTCACCGGCATCTTTTCCTTCTAAGCTTCCGAAGAATACTTCACGGAATTCAGGCATCATTTCAATCGTGAGGTTTTCACGGTTTGGATGATTTCTAAGGAAAAGCTGAGCAGTTTCGACCGTTCTTCTTAAGTCGCTTGTATAGACAGCGTCAAAATGAACGTCTTTCATTCCTAAACCAGAACGAATAGCATCTAGGCGTCCTTCTTTTGTTAGAGGAGTATCTGACCATCCTTGCATACGATTGTAGCGGTTAAAGATGGTTTCTCCATGTCTCATGAAATACAATGTTACACCTTTTTTCGTCATAAAATGACCTCCGTTCTTGTTCTTATATCTATTGTAAACCGTTTCTTATAAAAATGCTATTTTAAAATGAAGCTTGTCCAAGAAAATATCCGAATGCTACGCAAGCGAGTCCGCCAACTAAACTAATGCCCATATATAAAAGAGCGAGTGGAGTATCTCCATTTTGAATCAATTGAAGGGATTCTAGGCTAAAAGTTGAGAAGGTCGTAAAGCCACCACAAACACCTGTTATGAGGAGAAGTTGATCGCCTTCGAACCAATGAGATTGTTGAAATTTGGCGCTTAGAAAGCCAATAACAAGCGATCCTAATAAGTTAATGAAAAGTGTTTTAATGGGAAGAGCATGCTGCAGAGGAAGCTGTGATAATAAATACCGTAAGATAGCTCCAATAGCACCGCCAATTCCAACATAGAGTAGTGACATAGTATCCTTCTTTCTTAATTGAATAGTTCTATTATACCTGAAATTGGGCAAAAAGAAAAAGCTGGAATAAATCCAGCTTTATAATTATTTGAAGAATAAGCTTCCGAGAACGATAATCCCAAGAACGATACGGTACCAACCGAATGCTTGGAAGTCGTGGTGTTTGATGTATTTCAATAAGAACTTGATTACGAATAGAGATACAACAAATGAAACGACAGAACCGACTAATAAAATCACGAATTCAGCTAATGAGTAGTGGAATCCGAATTTCAATAATTTTAATCCGCTCGCACCGAACATGATTGGAATCCCCATGAAGAATGAGAATTCAGTTGCGATTGAACGGCTTGTTCCTACAAGTAAGCCTCCAAGAATTGTTGAACCTGAACGACTAGTACCAGGTACAAGTGCTAAACATTGGAAAAGACCAATTTTAATAGCTGTCATGAAGTCTAATTCTTTGAAGTCATTAATTTTTGGTTCCACATTTTTATGTGCACGTTCGATGTAGATGAACGCAATCCCGTATACGATTAGAGCTAACGCAATAACGATTGGTTTATTGAAGTAGTCTTCCATAAAGTCATCAAGAACAAATCCTAGAATCACAGCTGGGATACATCCGATAATTACCTTTTTCCAAAGACTAATCGTTTCGATAAACTCTTTACGGTTTTTACTTTTAGCAAATGGGTTTAATTTGTTGAAATAAACTAGGACAACCGCCATGATGGCACCAAGTTGAATGACAACGTTGAACATTTCTTGGAATTTAGCAGAAACGTCTAATTGAATAATTTCGTTCACTAAAATTAAGTGACCTGTACTACTAATTGGTAGCCATTCAGTAACGCCTTCGATAATTCCTAAAATAATAGTTTTAATAATCTCGATAAGATTAAGCATTTTTCCACTCCTTTATAAAGTCTGCTAACAACGATTATACTGCTTTCTGGCAAGGATTACCACAATAAACAAGAAAGTCTCTTCAAAAAAAGAAGAGACTTTAAATTAAGTTCTATTGAGGTACGACACAAACAACTTCTGGTGCGTGGAAATCCTTTTGAAGGAGTGTGAGTTGACCAGTTTCTAAGTCGCGTTTGAATAGCGTTAAGTTATTAGATTCTTGGTGACCGACAACGATATAAGATTCGTCGTTACTTAGATTGAAATCACGAGGAACCGATCCATAGCTATCAACAGTTTGTACGAGTGTGAGTAATCCGTTTGTTGCATCAACAGAGAATGTGTATAACGCGTCGAATCCACGATTTGAAGCATAGAGGAATCGTCCATCACGTGTGATATGAATAGCGCCTCCCCAAGCTTGTTGATCTTCAGTTGTTAATGCAATTTTATCTAGGTTTGTAAAAGTTCCGTTTTCTTTATTGTAAGAGAGAACTTCTACAGTTGCATCGAGTTCGCAAATCAGATAAGCGATTGGAAGTGTCGGATGGAAGGAGAGGTGACGAGGTCCGCTACCTGCTTTTGTTTTATATTGGGCAACTTCTTCTAATCCTTCTTCTGTACGTTTGTAAGTAAACACCGTATCAATCCCGAGGTCACAAACGACAATCCATTTTTCGTCTGGTGTGTAATCGGTGTAGTGAACATGTGGTGAAGTTTGGTTTGCGTGAACGCTAGATCCTGTATGGATTTTCTTATCGATTGAAGTAAATGATTTTGCCTCTTTATCGTAGTAATATAATTCCACGAAACCACCGTGATAATTGGCAGTGAGCACATCTCCTGTTTTTTCGTTATAACGAATATAACAAGGAACGGCTTGTTGATCATCGTAGCTTGCTAATCTTTCAAGAGGAGAAACATTGGCGTTATTTGCTGAAATTCCGCAGAGTTCGTCTCCTTTTCCAACGGCGAATAATAATTGGTTGTTCTTTGAGTAAGAAAGATACGTTGGATTATCGATAGTTGTTTCTAATGTAAGAGATTCTAGTTGTTCAGTTTCTTTGTTTAGAGTTACAGAGTAGACTCCTTTACTATCGCGTTTTGTATAAGTTCCTAAATAAAATTTTTCATTCATACGATTCCCTCCGAATCACAATATAAAATAATTATACAATTTTTTGTAAAATCTAATCAAATGTTAATCATAGAACGCAAAAATATGATACACTAGAGAAAAATGTGATAAGGAGGAATTTTATGAATAATAAACCTGAAAATCAAGGGAGAACTTGGTTTTGGAAATGGTTTTTAGATAATCAATTAGTGACAGGATTGCTTATTTTATTGTTGCTCCTTGTTAACTTAATTTTATTCTCGCAAACATCGTACTTATTTAATCCAATTAAAGGATTTATCTCTGCAATTGGAGTCCCTGTTGCCTGTGGTGCGGTAATCTACTATTTAGTAAAACCAATCTATGATTTTCTAGTGAATAAAAAGGTACCAAAAGGAATTGCAATTCTAGCAGTAATGTTAGGTGTTGTATTTTTATTTGTCATGATTGTGACAAGTTTAGTTCCGATTATTCAAAAGCAATTATTAGATTTAGTTTCACAATTGCCTTACTACTATCAAATTATTAGTGATCAAGTTGAAAAATTCATGCAATCAAGCTGGTTTACAGCGTTGCAAGAGCAATTTAACACGATTAATATGGATTTCATCCAATCAATGACAGAACGTCTCAATGGAGTGTTAAATCTCACGTTTAGTGGGATTGGTAGTGTAGTTGGAATCGTTGGTGAAATCGTGATTACACTCATGACAATGCCAGTCATTCTTTATTATTTATTGAAAGATGGTAATAAAGTCATTCCTTCGATTACTCGTTTATTTCCAACACGCTCTCAACATAAAATTAGCGTGATGTTACATGAAATGAATCAACAAGTTAGCTCATATATTCGTGGCCAAATCTTAGTTGCGATTTTTGTAGGGATTACTTTTTCTATTGGGTATTCGATTATTGGATTACCATATGGGGTAACGATTGGGATGATTGCAGGACTATTAGTAATTATTCCTTATATTGGTTCGATTATCGGATTGATTATTGCAATAATTATTGCCTTTGTTACAAGCCCTGCTATTGTTTTACAAGTACTAACTGTATTTGTGATTGAGCAGTTGATTGAAAGTCGTTTACTTCAACCATTAATTCTTGGATCATCACTCAAGATGCATCCAGTAACGATTTTAGTGATTTTACTAGCTGCTGGTAAAATGTTTGGACTAACAGGATTATTAATTGCAGTACCTGTTTATGCAGTAGTTAAAGTCTTTGTAACTCACTTCTTTGAATGGTATAAAGACTATTCTGGTTTATATTACACTCCCGAAGAGGAAGTTGAAGAAATCATCGAAGTTGTTATAACAGAAGAAAATTAAACCGAATCTCTCTTACGAAACGTAATGTTTAGTAAGGGAGGTTTTTTTATGCTTTTTGCGATTGGTGTGATAGGAGCAGTGATTGGAAGTTTTGTGAATGTAGTCAGTGTGAGAGAAGCGAAAGGGGAAGATTTTGTCCACGGAAGATCCTATTGTCCTCATTGTCAACATTCACTACATGCATTGGATTTACTACCGATTCTTTCTTATCTCTTTTTACGTGGGAAGTGCCGCTATTGTAAACAGTCGATTTCTGTACGGTATTTCTTAGTAGAAATGATATTTTTCATTCTATTTTGTCTAGTGGCTTATTTCAAACAACCAACGGAGATAGTAGGATACTTTTTATGCACGATTTGTATGCTAATAGCATTAATGGATTTGGATTCGTATGAAATAGATTTGCGCTTGTTATTAGTTCTAACAATGGTTGGTTTTTCTATCAGACTAGATGCAGTAGAGGGCGCAATATTATCAATGGTGGCTGGTCTTATTTTATACATCACAGTTTATGGGGTTGGCAAATGGATTTGGCAAGAGGAAGTTTTCGGCATGGGGGATGTTTATTTTTTAGCAGCTTTAGGCCCTTATTTTTCACCAAGTCAAATTCTCTTTATAGGACTCTTTTCCTTTGTCATTGGAGGAGGAGTGGTGATTTGCTGGATGATTCTATCAAAAAGAAATCCGTTGTATGCAAAAATTCCTTTCGCTCCCTTCATTAGTATTATTGCTCTATTGACTTATTTATTCTCTATTCAATGGTTTTAACTTCATTTTAAGAAATCAAGATATGATAAATACAATCTATGAGAGAGCTATAAATAGGTTAAGGTGTATTTTATATAAACACAAATGTTTACGATACGTGGAAATCTTTTGACAGAATAGTAGATGATTGTGTATCATAGTCGCAATACAAAAATAGATTTGAGGAAATATATGAGACAGTTGGTAGAGCAAATTAAAAATTTAAGTTTAATCAATCGAATTATTATCGGGATGGCAATTGGGATTCTTCTTGGGATTACAGTGCCGCAATTCACCGTGCTTGGAATGCTTGGAACGGTATTTGTGAATGCCTTAAAAGCTATTGCGCCATTACTAGTATTCTTCATTGTAATGAGTGCACTTGCTCAGCATAAAGAAGGACATGAAACGAATATGAAATCCATCGTGATGTTATACTTATTTGGGACTTTTGCAGCTGCTCTAGTTGGGGTAATTGCTAGTTATGCATTCCCAATTACGATGACACTTGGAGAAGGAGCAACAGAAGTAGCAGCACCTCAAGGGATCGCGGCAGTGTTGCAATCACTGATTTTAAAAATTGTAGATAATCCTGTGAATGCGATTATTTCAGGAAACTACATTGGTATCCTATCTTGGGCAGTATTGTTTGGAATGGCATTTAGAAAAGCCGACGAATCTGTAAAAAACATCTTAAGTCAAGTAGCAGATGCGACAAGTCGCGTCGTTAAAATTGTGATTAGTTTTGCACCGATTGGGATTATGGGACTCGTATTTACGACAGTATCTGAAAATGGAGTTGGCGTGTTTGCAAACTATGGTGGACTAATCCTTGTTCTAATTGGAAGTATGTTCTTTGTGGCATTAGTTGTGAACCCACTGATTGTATACTTTATGATTCGTGAAAATCCATTTCCACTTGTATTCCGTTGCTTGAAAGAGAGTGGAGTAACAGCCTTCTTCGTTCGTAGTTCTGCAGCGAATATTCCAGTAAATATGCAACTATGTAAAGATTTACGACTTGATGAGGATAGTTATTCTGTATCGATTCCTCTAGGAGCAACGATTAACATGGCTGGAGCAGCTATTACAATTACTGTATTGACACTAGGTGCGGTAAACACTTTAGGGATTCAAGTAGATTTCATTACAGCGCTCATCTTAAGCGTGTTATCAACGATTGCAGCATGTGGTGCCTCTGGTGTGGCTGGTGGATCACTCTTATTAATTCCTGTAGCATGTAGCTTGTTCGGTATTTCAAATGATATCGCGATGCAAGTTGTTGGAGTGGGGTTCATCATTGGTGTCTTGCAAGATTCTTGTGAGACAGCATTGAACTCTTCAACAGACGTATTATTTACGGCTGCAGCAGAATTCCGTCAATGGAAAAAAGAAGGAAGACAGATTTCTGTTTATCCTAATGCTGAATAGAAAAAATAACCCGTGTAACATTTTTGGGTTCTATAATTTTTAGGGTTGATGGAAATTTTCCAACAACCCTATTTTAGTGTATACAAAAAGGCCAACATCCGTTATATTAAAAGCGCTGAAACCTA
>JAGZLX010000078.1 GCA_018364485.1 Granulicatella adiacens | reverse complement strand
AATCATCTTAACGAGACCAAACTTGATTTTCTGAACATCGCTATCTGGGCCCGTTGAAACAATCTGAATGGTATTATCGCCCTCTGCCTGAGTTAGCGGGAAATACTCTGGAATAAATTCTCGTCTTTGTTCTTCTTTAACTGCGGCGTTCCAATCGACGAAGAAACGCGATTGCAATGAATAAACGGCATCCCCAACAATGCGGAGATGTGTATCTCGCCAAGCACCAAGTGGACCTTTACCTAAATATTCGTCTCCGACATTAAATCCGCCAATATAGCCAATTTTACCGTCAATCACAACAAGCTTACGGTGATTACGATAGTTAATACGCCAGTTGATAAATCCCAATGTGTACCCGAAGAAGGCAACAGATTGACCACCTGCTTCATGCAATTTATTCCAAAAAGAATTGCGTGTCATACGTGACCCTAGGGCATCATAAATGACAAGCACTTCGACCCCTTTTTGGGCTTTATCGATCAAGAGTTGCATGATTTCTTCGCCAATTTCATCTTGATTGAAAATGTAATACAGCAAGTGAATATGATGTTTAGCGTTATTAATATCTTCTTTTAGACGGTTAAACTTCTCTTCTCCGTCCACAAACATCTCTACATCATTATTCTCGGTAATAATCGCATCATCGGCTTCAAGGAAAAAGGATGCCAAATCTTCTTGGTACGGGTTCTTAAAGCGGAATTTCGCTGGCCCGACTTTCTCCTTCGTATAGGCCAAATCACGCTGTTGCTGCTCGACTAATTCTTGCAGGCCGACTGTTTCTTGAGCACGCAAATTAAAGATGCGTTTTTTACGAATACGTCTACCAAAGAAGAAGTAGATGATAAATCCGATGACCGGTAGCATCACGAGGACAATCAGCCATCCCCATGTCGCAGCAATTTCACGAGGCTCACGAAAAACCGTGATAATCGCAGCAAACGTATTGACTAAAATAATGATATAAAGAATCGAACTAATAAATGTCATTGGCTCTCCTCTCAAAATTGAAAGAAAAAAGACCGCGACGAATCAGGGTCTTTCTCTTTTTTACTATTAATCGTTTAATAAATGTGATTGTTCGCGACGTGATAAGAAACGTGTTCCTTTTGGAATATATAGCGAACGTTTCACGTAAATTGGTGTTACTAAAAGTACAAGTGTCACTACTAATGTCACAACAAAGCTCATGCCAAAGCCGAAGAACCCTTGTGCTAACGCTACTTTATCAGCTGAGAATAACGATGGTGCACCAATCGCTGTACCAATCGCATGCATACCATAGCTCACAAATGTTGCAATCAAGCTTGCTGTAACGACATTTAATGTTGTTGAAGACGTACGAGCGTTGAAGGCTGTACGAACCGTGTTACGAGCAAAGAATCCTGCAACACCTACGAATCCGTATGCCATCACAGAATCGTGAAACGGAACCATAAAATATCCTGCTCCGCTTGGGTGAATGAACATATGGATGACACCAAACAAGGTGCTCGCAATACATCCCCATACTAATCCGCGACGTAATGCCACGAAGATTAATGGGATAATCGCAAGGTCTACGACAAATGGAAGTGCCTCTTGTGGGATAAACGATAATACCGCACTTACCACAACGGCTCCAAGTACTTCAAGTAAGATTTTAACTGCTTTTGAATTCATTCTAATCTCCTTAAATCCAATTATTTCTTATAGTTAGAAGCTTCCATAATCATCGGTAAGATGACTGGGCGACGTTTTGTTTTATCGAATAAGTAACGACTTAATGCGTCTCTGACTTCTTGTTTGAGGCGTGGCCATTCGAAATCATCACTTGCCAAGTTTTCTTCGACAACTTCTGTCACAATCTTTTGCGCTTCTGTTAAAAGTTCTTCACTCGTCTTCATATACACGAATCCGCGTGAAATAATTTGTGGCCCGCTAAGAATTTTTCCTAGACGTCTTGAAATCGTCACAACGGCTACGAATACACCGTCTTCTGATAGAATCTTACGGTCTTTTAGAACGATATTTCCAATATCTCCCACACCGATTCCGTCTACTAAAACATTTCCTGCTGGTACTTGTCCAGTAACACTCATACGGCCATTTTCGATTTCCACGACATCTCCTTTACCAGGAATGAAGATGTTTTTATATGGAATTCCTAATTCGTTCGCAAGTTCTGCATGCGCTAAGAGGCTACGATACTCCCCTTGAACTGGGATAAAGAATGTTGGTTGAAGTAAATTCATCATCAACTTCAAGTCGTTTGGAGTTGCGTGCCCACTTGATTTCTTGCTGTTAGCCATTTCGAACACTTCCGCATCCGCACGGTAGATTAAGTCTTTTGTGCGAGCGATTTGTGTTTCCATTGCCACTGATGGAGTTGTTGCAATATACACTAAGTCGCCTTCGTGTAAGTTCACTTGACGGTGACGTCCAAGCGCCATCTTTTGCAAGGCTTTAATTGGCTCTCCAGCATTTCCAGTTTCAAGGATTACTAATTCATCATCGGCTAATTTCTTCATTTGATTGAAGTTCACGATTAACTCTTTATCTGGAACCGTTAATTTATTCAAGCTTAATGCGATATTGACGATTTCTTCAAGCTCAGATCCTGTTAGGAAAATCTTGCGTCCTGACTCAAAGGCTGCGTTGATGACTTGTTGAATTCGTAAAATATTACTTGCAACGCAGGCAACGATAATACGGCCTTCTGCATTGAGGAATGTTTCCAACATTGTTTCAGCTACTTTACGGTCGCTGACGTTTTCGACAGTGCTTTCTGCGTCACTTGAATCGCTAAGTAGTGCTAATACATAGTCTTCACCTACGTCTGCGATACGTCCAAAGTTTGTTTGATATTCCACTGCTGCACTTTGGTCGAACTTGAAGTCCCCAGTGTACACAATATTTCCTTCGCTTGTCTTGATGACAATCGCTAATGAATCTGGAATGGTGTGCGTTGTTTTAAAGAACTTCACAGTTGCTGTTGGAAAATCAATCTCTGTATTTTCTGTTACTTCATGATAGTCGTCAAATCCTTTAACAACGTTTGAAGACTCTACATAGTATTTTGCAAGTGCAATCGTTAATTTTGAACCGAATACCGGTGCATCGATGTTTTGTAAGAAATAAGGCAAGGCTCCTACAGCATCGGCATGCCCGTGCGTTAAGAAGACCCCAGCAATACGGTCTCTATTTTCTTCTAAGTATGTGAAATCAGGAATGACAACATCAATCCCTAATAGTTCATCTTCTGGATAGACAAGACCGCAATCTAAAACGAAGATCTCTTCTTCCACTTCAACGGCATATAAGCTCTTACCGTTTTCTCTCACACCACCAAGTGCGATGATTTTAATTGAACTCATGGTTTACCTCTCATTTTCTATTATTTAAATTGATTCCTCTGGGCAGATTTCTCCACCCTATATACTCTATAAGAATATCATATTTGTCCTTTTTTTGCGAATATCAAAGAATCTAGGAAGTGCTCTATTGCTGTACTTTTTGACAAAACAAAAAAGCCCCTGCAAAATGCAGAGGCTAGAATTGAAAGATTATTCTTTATCTTCTTTTGGTAACAATGCTTTACGTGATAAATTAATACGTCCTTGTCCGTCGATTTCGATGACTTTCACAGTCACTTTGTCGCCTAGAGCAAGTATATCTTCTACTTTACCAACGCGTTCGTGTGCTAATTCAGAGATGTGAACTAATCCATCTTTTCCTTTAGCGATTTCTACGAATGCACCGAATTTTTCGATACGGCGTACAGTTCCTTCGTACACTTGACCTACTTCGATTTCACGTGTTAAATCTTCGATGATTTCTTTAGCACGTTGAATCATAGCAGCATCTGTAGAAGCGATAGATACGTGACCTTCTTGGTCGATATCGATTTTAACGCCTGTTTCGTCGATGATAGAGTTGATTGTTTCCCCACCACGTCCGATAACTACTTTAATCTTATCAGGGTGGATAGAAATCATTTCAATCTTAGGTGCATATGGGCTTAACTCTTTACGAGGTTCAGCAATTGTTGATGTTAATTCTTCAAGAATTTCAAAACGTGCTTTCTTCGCTTGTGTTAGGGCTTCACGTAAGATTTGTTCTGTAATCCCTTGAATCTTAATATCCATTTGAAGAGCTGTAATTCCGTCTTTAGTTCCGGCTACTTTAAAGTCCATATCTCCTAAGTGGTCTTCTAACCCTTGGATATCTGTTAAGACTGTGTAGTTTGTACCGTCAGAAATAAGACCCATCGCAATCCCTGCTACAGGTGCTTTAATTGGCACACCAGCAGCCATCAATGCTAATGTTCCCGCACAAATACTTGCTTGAGAAGAAGAACCATTTGATTCTAATACTTCTGATACAAGACGGATTGTGTAAGGGAAGTCTTCTGGACTTGGAATGACTTGTTTCAATGCACGTTCCCCTAAAGCACCGTGACCAATTTCACGACGACCTGGGCTACCAGCACGACCAACTGAACCTACAGAGAATTGTGGGAAGTTGTAGTGGTGAATGAATCGTTTACCTTCTTCGATTCCTAAACCATCAATCACTTGGTATTCTCCAAGAGGTGCAAGGGTTGCTGAAGTTAACGCTTGCGTTTGTCCACGAGTGAACAAACCAGAACCGTGAACACGTGGTAATAAATCGATTTCTGAAGATAACGGACGAATTTCGTCAATCTTACGACCATCAGGACGTACTTTTTCTTCAGTGATTAAACGACGTACTTCGTCTTTTTCTAAGTTATCAACTATTTGAGAAACTTGTTTTAGAAGGCCTGCTTTTTCGTCATTTTCTTCTAATACTGCTTCGAAATGCTCGATAGCTGTTTCTTTTACTTTTTCGATGTTGGCTTCACGCGCTAATTTTTCTTCTGTTTGAATTGCGTGAATCATCGCTTGGCTGAATAAATCTTTTACTTGTGCTTCGATAGCTGGATCGAATGAAAGTAGAATCACTTCCATTTTTTCTTTACCCACTTCGCGAACGATTTCTTCTTGGAAAGCTACTAATTTTTTGATTTCTTCGTGACCGAATAATAATGCACCAAGCATATCTTCTTCGTTCACTTCTTTAGCTGAACTTTCTACCATGTTGATGGCAGTTGCAGTACCGGCTACAGATAATTCGATATCTGAGTTTTCTTTTTGTTCAGTAGTTGGGTTAATTACGTATTCACCGTTTACACGACCTACGTCTACCCCAGCGATTGGTCCATCAAATGGAATATCAGAAATACATAATGCTAATGAAGAGCCAAACATTGCTGCCATTTCTGGTGGGCAGTTAGGATCTACTGACATTACAGTATTTGTGATTTGTACTTCGTTACGGAAACCTTCCGCAAACATTGGACGGATTGGACGGTCGATTAAACGCGCTGTAAGAGTAGCATGTTCACTTGGACGACCTTCACGTTTGATGAAGCCTCCAGGAATTTTACCTGCTGCATACATTTTTTCTTCGTAGTTCACTGTTAACGGGAAGAAATCTGTATCTTTTGCTTGTTTTGTACCAACAGCCGCTGTTAACACAACAGTATCACCGTAACGTACTAACACAGCACCATTGGCTTGTTTTGCTAATTGGCCGATTTCAACAGTTAATTGACGTCCGCCCCAGTTGTAGCTAAAAACTTTCTTTTCTGACATAACTAATCTCCTTTTCTCTTATTTTGCGTATCTTCCAGACCTACTTTTAGAAATAAAAATGTTCGAAGTGTTCGAGCGCTTTTATTTCTAAAGTAAGATGACTCTAGAAGATACAAAGTTTGTCATACAGAGTCATTTTATCATATCTGCCCATTAAGTACTATTCTTTTGCGATAAAAAAAGACGCGTGGCCTTTCTCCCCATATGGAGAAGAAAACCACTCGTCTTTATTGTTGAATTTTATAATGTCACAACATTTCCTTGTTCGAAAATAGTGAACTCTTTTGTTTCAAGGTTTGCTTCTAAACGTGCTTCGAATTCTCCTGAAGCGTCCTTACGTGTAATCACGATTGTGTTTTCACTTGGTGTTTCTACTTCAAAAGAACCTTCTAAATCAAACGCTTTTGATGTATTTCTGAAGCGTAATAAGTTGATTAGTTTTTTCACGACTGGACGTTCTACTTCACGGTCGATTTCTTCTAATGTGTAGTAATGACGGTTGATGTTACGTCCTTCTTTTGAAGATTCTAATAACTCGATGTCATTTTCCCCAGCAAGTAATCCAACATAATATACTTGCGGAATACCAGGTGCAAAGCATTGCAGAACACGTGATAATAAGTAACTTGCATCATCATTTCCTAAGGCACTGTAGTATGTGCTGTTGATTTGATAGATGTCTAAGTTATTGTATTTTTCGCTTGAGTAGATACGTTTTACGTTGGCACCTACTTCATATAATTTATTTGAAGTGTAATCTAACTCTTCATCAGTTAATAAGTCTCTAGCATCTACGACACCGATTCCGTCATGCGTATCGAGTGTTGTAAATTGCTTCATTGGACTCATTTGTAACCAGTTTGCTAAACGATTTGATTTACCTGAGTATAGTGAATATAAGACTACCATTGGTAATGCAAAGTCATATACGAAGTAATCATGATCAGCAATCTTCATTTGAATTGAATAGTGCTCATGGATTTCAGGAAGCAATTCTACTTGGTATTTAGCTGCTTCGTCACGCACTTCATTGAGTAAGTCCCAAATATCTGGTTCTACGAAGAAGTCGTTTGTATCGAGTTTCTTCACAGCATAAGCGAATGCGTCTAAACGAATCAATGAGCAGCCATGACTTGCCATGTCTTTAATCGTTTCACGAATAAACTCTTTCACGATTTCTTTACGAACATCAAGGTCGATTTGCTCTTCCCCGAATGTGTTCCATACTTCTTCAGTCGTTCCATCCGCAAAATGAACCGTTTGGAATGGCGCTTTATCTTTACGTTTATAAATCAAGTCGATATCCGCTTGGTTTGGACGACCTTCTGGGAAAAACTCATGGATACGAATAAACATATCTTTGTAAGGTGAGTTTTCGTGATTTTCTTTAAAATCTTGGAAGAACTTAGACTCACGAGAAATATGGTTAATCATGAAGTCAAACATTAAATAATATTGTTCCCCTAGAGCATCCACATCTTCCCAAGTTCCAAGTGTTGGATCT
>JAGZLX010000077.1 GCA_018364485.1 Granulicatella adiacens | reverse complement strand
TTCGTTTAAACTAACAGTCGATTTACTAAATGAATACGTAACGGATAAGACAAAACTCTTGGTGCTCAATGCGCCTTCGAATCCTTCAGGACTCTTGTATACAAAAGAAGAGTTACAAGCGATTGGAAATTGGGCATTAGAACATAATGTGTTTGTCGTATCAGACGAAATTTATTATGAATTAGTCTATGATGCGCCTTCAATCAGTATGGCAAGTTTATCTGAAGAGATTTTTAATAACACATTAGTCATTAATGGATTATCAAAATCAGTTGCGATGACTGGATGGAGACTTGGATATGTATTTGGTCCAAAACGAATCATTAGAGCTTTAAATGACTTAACAAGTCACACAACAAGTAACCCTGCTGCGGTTGTACAATATGCGGCCATTCGCGCTTTCGACGAAGACGTTGAAGCGGCTAAAAAAGAAATGCGTGACGAGTTCCAAAGAAGAATCGACGTATTTCATGGATTATTAAACGACATTCAAGGAATTAAGTGTGAGAAGCCTAAAGGAGCGTTCTACTTATTCGCGAATGTGAAAGTAGCCATGCATATCGTAGGCGTAGCTTCTTCAGAAGAGTTTGCTCTAAAACTACTCGAAGAAGCAGGGGTTGCAACAGTATCCGGAGAGAACTTTGGATGCAACGGTTTCCTAAGACTCAGCTGTGCTAATAGCGAAGAGGAATTAAGAGAAGCCGCTAATCGAATTAAGGAATTTATTGAATCATATAAGTAAAGGAAGAGTGATATTTTGAAAACTATAACAATGAATCAAGCAAAAGATTACGTTGGACAAACCGTTACCATTGGTGCTTGGGTAACTAACAAACGTTCTAGCGGAAAAATTGCGTTCTTACAATTACGTGATGGAAAAGCTTATTTCCAAGGAATTGTAGTAAAAGCAGACGTAAGCGAAGAAACTTTTGAATTAGCAAAAGGATTAACTCAAGAAAGTTCTGTTTTTGTAACAGGTGTTGTTCAAGAAGATACTCGGTCTAAATTAGGCTATGAGTTATTAGTAAAAGATATCGAATTAATCGGTGAAAGTCATGAATACCCAATCACTCCAAAAGAGCATGGTACTGACTTCTTAATGGACCACCGTCATTTATGGTTACGTTCAACAAAACAACATGCCATTATGGAAATTCGTAACGCGATTATTTACGCATCATACGAGTTCTTTGATAAAAATGGATTCATTAAATTCGATAGCCCAATTCTTTCAGGAAATGCGGCAGAAGATTCAACTGAATTATTCGAAACAGATTACTTCGGAGATCCAGCGTACTTAACACAATCTGGTCAATTATACTTAGAAGCTGGAGCAATGGCATTTGGTCGTGTGTTCGACTTCGGCCCTGTATTCCGTGCTGAAAAATCTAAAACGCGTCGTCACTTAACAGAGTTCTGGATGATGGATGCGGAGTATTTATACTTAACACATGACGAGTCATTAGACTTACAAGAAGCATACGTTAAAGCGTTAATTCAAGGCGTTTTAGACCGCGCACCACATGCGTTAGAAACACTTGAACGTGATACTGAATTATTGAAGAAATACATTAGCGAACCGTTCAAACGTATCACATATGATGAAGCAATTGACTTATTACAAGCGCATGAAAACGATGAAGATACTGACTACGAACACTTAGAACATGGTGATGACTTCGGTTCACCACACGAAACTTGGATTTCAAACCACTTTGGAGTGCCAACATTCGTAATCAACTATCCAACTGAAATTAAAGCATTCTACATGAAACCAGTACCTGGAAATGAAAGTCGTGTACTATGTGCTGACTTACTTGCTCCAGAAGGATACGGAGAAGTTATCGGGGGTAGTGAGCGTGAAACGGACTACGATAAATTATTAGAGAGAATTAAATCAAATGGATTAAATCCAGATGACTATGCATTCTACTTAGATTTACGTAAATATGGTTCAGTTCCTCACTCAGGATTCGGTCTTGGGTTAGAACGTCTAGTAACGTTTATTGCAGGTACGAAACATATTCGTGAAGCAATTCCGTTCCCACGTTTATTAAACCGTATTTACCCATAATAAAAAGAATATGAAAGAGCCGCTGACATGAGTCGTTGGCTCTTTTTTAAAAGAGGGAGGTCAAAAAATGGCATTAACATTCCAAGAACATTGGATTTATAGTGGCAGCACGTCTGTTCCAAATGCATTACTTCAAAATTATCGAAAATTGCAATTGACTGCAGATGAATGCTTATTAATTGCATGGTTAATGCAACGACATCCAGAAGAATCATTTGTGTTAAATATTCGAGAAACCTGTCAACATTTTGGAGTCGACGAAAGACAATTGTTTAGCATTATTCAACATTTAATGGATCGACAAGTGTTAGAGATTAAACAGCGCGAAGCACAAGACGGCAAAAAAGTGGATTACTACAGCTTTAAACCGCTTCTTCGTCAATTAGAAGTGCTATTTAAGCAAAACTCTTTTAGTGTTGAAAAGATGTCGCAAAAAGATGTCAATGTGTTGACATTAATTGAGCAAGAGTTTAATCGTCAGTTAAGTGGATTTGAAATTGAAATGATTTCTGGATGGATTCATAACGACAAATATCCACAGGAATTAATCGTAGCAGCTTTAAAAGAAGCCGTCTTAAATCAAGCGCATAATGTGAAATATATTGACCGTATTTTACTGGCGTGGAAGAACAAAGGGATTCAATCTGCGCAACAATTAGCAGCGTCTGAAACTCGCACAAAGAATGCACAAGTAGACGTAAAACCAAATGAAACTGCTAGTCAATCAGTTCCATTAGTGAATTGGGTGAAGAGATAAGATGTTATCAAAAGCAAAAACTTTACAAGCAGTTCTCGAAATGCAAAAACTTTTCCCAGACGCGCATTGCGAACTGGATCACCAGACGCCGTTTCAATTGCTCATTGCGACTATTCTCAGCGCGCAAGCAACCGACAAAGGTGTGAATAAGGTCACTCCGAAATTGTTTGCGATTTATCCAAATGCGCATGCCTTAGCGAATAGTGAAGAAGAAGTGGTGATTGAGTGTATTCAATCCTTAGGTCTTTACAGAAATAAGGCAAAGAATATTCGTCTGTGCGCACAGCAATTGGTTGAACGATTTAACGGAGAGGTCCCACGAACAAGAGAAGAGTTGGTGCAACTAGCAGGAGTTGGACGAAAGACAGCGAATGTCGTGTTAAGCGTCGCGTTTGGATTGCCTGCATTTGCAGTAGATACACACGTAGAACGTATTTCTAAACGACTCCAAATAGTTAAGCAATCAGCATCAGTTCTAGAAGTAGAGGAGACACTTTGTAAAAAGTTACCAAAAGAATTATGGGGGAAAGCCCATCATTGGATGATTTTCTTTGGAAGATATCACTGTACTGCTAGAAAACCGAAATGTGCAAATTGCCCTTTACTCGATATTTGCGCTTATGGTCAAAAAGAACTATAAATAAAAAATGGTTGGACAATTGTCCAACCATTTTTTTGATTTAAATTGTAATAAAGAAACCATATAAAACGGACATCACGACTAAATACCAATGAAGGTATGTGATTAATCGATTCACTGTGTATTGTTTTCTAAAGTGGATTTGGTAGAGAATCGGAATTAATAATGATAATGAGAATAAAATGATTCCCAAAATATTAAAGTGATTCAAATACCATAAGTAGTAAACAACTGTTCCAACTAGCCATGACAGACTGACGAATACATTAAAGATAGCAGCCACGGCACCAAAATGTCTTTTGCCTTCTTTTCGCTCTGTGAGTTTCGTCTTGATATGAGAAACATAGAGTCCAAACAAAACATATTGGAAGAGCTGAGCGCTTATAGCAGTCGTTACATTGCCACTGAGGACATATACTGTCACGAAGTTTGCGATATAGTATTTTGCAATTCCATTTAACAGTAAGTGATAAATATAAGAAACTTCATTAATCTTCACTTCAAATAGATTTGTATGATTAAACAATACAATCGCAAAGAGTAGTAGAACCACTCTTAAAGTCACTGTTTGGAAGAAATAGAAGAGGATTGCAAAGAGAATAAGATTCGTTAATGCAATGACGGGCCATTTCTTCTTCTCAGGATGAATTGCTAGCTTTCGATATGAATTTTCTTGTAAATAAATAGCTACAAAAAATAAAAATAATACGACAAAATGCAAAAATTGAAATTGCTGTTGTCTTATTGCAAGAATCAATCCGATAAAACAATAACCAAGCGGTGCTAAGACAAAGCTTAACCACGGTGTAGTTGCTTGGTGAAGAATGCTTTCGATTGATATCGTCTGCGATTCATTATTCATAATAATACCTCATTCTTAAGTATAGCTTAATGATAGGTAATAATAGTGTTCTTGTCAAGGTTGGGCGTTGTTTAAGGGCTTTTAGGATGGAAATGATTGTGTATTTTGTAATTAGTTTAAAGGGAACTAACCGCTAAAACGCTTTATTTTTCAAGGCCTCTAAGGATTTTGGGAAAAATTCTTTGAAAAAAAGATGAAAAAAACGCGGTGAATTTCATCTTTAAGGTATTAATTAGGAATTAAATGTGATAAAATGAACGCGAGGGGTAATATTTACCATCAATTTTATAAGAAAAGAGGAAAGCACGATGAATAAAAACGGGAAAAAATTGGGGGTTTTTTCGTTCTTACTAATATTATTAACAGCGCTTTTCACATTAGCTTCTCATAATGCTTCTGCTGAAGAGACAACACCGGCAGTATCTGTTACCGGTAAATTTGCGGATACCATTACTATTGTTAATGTAACAAATAACGAAGGTGGGAATCTAAATTGGGATTTAGCACAATGGGCTACTTTCCGTATTAATGCTACATATGATTTAGCAGGAAAAAATGTTAAAGCTGGCGATCAAACAGTAGTTACTGTACCAGATGCATTAATGATTACTTCTGATAGTTTTGAAATTCGTGATATCAATACTAACGAAGTCATTGCTCATGCTACTGTTGATGCTACCAATAAAAAATTAACATTAACGTATACAAATTATGTTGAAACGCACTCTGATACAAATGGTACGTTCTTCTTCTATGCACGTATTGACTTCAAAAAACACCCTCAACAAGGAGAAATTCCAATTGAAGTGACAGTGAACTCAGTAACAAAAGTAGCTGGTAAAGTAACATTTAAAGGTATCGGGGACGGTAACCCAAGACTTTTAACAAAGACTAGCTGGGTTAATAGCGGAAATCATAAAGAAGTTCAATACACAATTTCTGTCAATCGTAACAAACAAAATATCAAGGGTGTAACAATTGAAGATCACTTGAGATTTACTAATGCATCCTATGTAAAAGATAGTATCCAAGTTATCAAAGGTAAGTTTTCTTACGAAACTGGTGAGTGGGTATTCTCTAATCGCGTCGACGTAACTGATCAACACAAGATAACAATCAGTGAAGATGGACAATCATTTGTTATTGATTTAGGTGATATTACTGATCAAGATCAATACCGTATCGATTATAAAGTACAATTGAATTATGAACCTGTAGATGGTGAACTTTTGAAAAACGAGGCAACTCTTAAAGGTAAAGAGATTGAGAGCAAAGATGTAACTAACATTGCTGCAGTTCAAGTCGCTGGTGGTTCTGGTGTTGGTTATGTGTACTCAATCAATATTCATAAAGTAGATGATGCAAATCAACCTCTTAAAGGTGCTAAGTTTAGAGTTGTTCGTCAAGCAAATAATCAAGTTATTGGTGAGTTTGAGTCAGATGAAAATGGTAACATTGCAGTTAACAAATTGTTAAAAGATAAGTATATCTTAACTGAAATTGAAGCTCCTTCTGGTCACGTTATTAAAGACGCTGATACTGTAGTTAATGTTGAAGACTTTGGAACAGATCACGCAGTTACAAAAACAATCGTGAATCCAAAAGAGGAGACTACAACAACGACGACTACTACGACAACGACAACAACGGAAGCTCCTACGACAGCTACAACAACAACGGAAGCACCTACGACAGCTACAACAACAGTAACGACTACAATGGAAGCTCCAACAACAGTGACAACTACGACTGAGGCACCTACAACTGTTACAACAACAACAGAAGGACCAAGTACAGTAGTGACAACTGAAAATACAACAACTACTGAAGAAAAACCTGAATTACCAAATACAGGTACAACAAACTATAATCTTCTAGTTGTAATCGCAAGTGTGTTATTAGTTGGCGCATACGCAATTGTTCGTAAAGAAGTAAAATAATAGAATAAATCCTCATGAAGAAAGTCTAAGTCCTTCAACTTAGGCTTTTTTCTTATGTTTGAAAAAATGTTCATATATATAGTAGTTTTTGCTATCTTTTTTTACAATAAATGCTATAATGAGAAAGTTAAAAATGATATTCCCGAAAGGATACACAATGTGTAGATGCCTTGTAACCGGAATTGAATGGGGGAAAAAGAAATGGAAAAAATTTTATTTACATCGGAATCCGTAACAGAAGGACATCCCGATAAAATCGCAGACCAAATTAGTGATGGTATTTTAGATGCCATTCTTACTCAAAATCCAACAGCGCGTGTAGCCTGTGAGACAGTAGTAAACACTGGTTTAGTCGTTTTAGTAGGAGAAATCACAACAAGTGCTGTTGTCGATTATCAACAAGTAGCTCGTGATACAATTCGTAAAATCGGTTATACAGACCGTAAATATGGATATGATGCAGACTCAGTAGCTGTATTAGTTTCACTCGATAAACAATCACCAGATATCGCAATGGGGGTTGACGATGCATTAGAAACTCGTGGACAATCAGAAGAGTTTGGAGCAGGAGACCAAGGATTAATGTTTGGTTATGCAACAAACGAAACTGAATCATATATGCCACTACCAATCGACTTAAGTCATAAGTTAGCTTATCAACTTGCAAAAGTTCGTAAGGAAAAACAATTAGATTACTTAGGACCAGATGGTAAAGTTCAAGTGACAATTGAATACACACCTGAACACCAAGTAAAACGTATTGATACAATCGTTGTAAGTACACAACATGATGAAGAAATTTCTCAAGAGCAAATCAGAAAAGATGTGCTTGAGTATGTTGTAAAACCAGTTGTTCCTGCTTAATTATTAGACGACGAAACTCGTTACTTCATTAA
>JAGZLX010000076.1 GCA_018364485.1 Granulicatella adiacens | reverse complement strand
GCGTATTGTTCAAGCAAAGGCGTATGTGGAAAATTAAATAATCCAATATTTTAATTGAAAAAACGTGGAGAAAGTACGAAATCTCCACGTTTTTTGTATTGTTCCTGTTTTATGACGGGAGTATAATGGGGTTAATCTTATAATTTTTTAGACATTGAAAAATGGGAGAACGAATCAATGAAACAGTATCTGCTCAGGCATAAAGTAGCATCTCTTGTTGTGGTGTTATTATCTTTTTTGGAAAATGCATCCTCTATTATAAGTATTTCGTTGAATGCACCAGCATTTAATGCTTTGGTAAAGGGAGATTTTTCTACGTTTTTAATGTGGAAGTTAGTAGGAATAGCTTTCTGTGGAGTTTATTTGGCATCGTTATATGGATATAATGTGCAATTGAATAAACTCATCCAAAAAATTAGCATTGAAATCCGAGGAGAAATTGCTGACAGAATCGGTCGTGCGAATTATTCAACAGTGACAGAAAAAGATGTTTCTGCGTACGTTTCATGGTTTACAAGCGATTTAGAGCAATTAGAAGACAATGGATTTGCTGTGTTATTCAACAGCATTGGAAGTGGAATGATGCTGATCTTTGCATTGATTTCTCTCTCACTATTCCATTGGGGATTAGCAGTAGTGACTGTTTTAGTAGCATTGATGCTTTTTTTCACGCCAAAGTGGTTTCAAAAACAAACCAAGGAAGCTACTTCAAATCTATCTGCTGCCAATGAAGAATTTACTACAACCGTTCAAAACTTATTTAAAGGATTCGAAGTGTTTTATACCTCGAATGCAGTGGGACAATTTGTGAAGCGAATTAAAGTCGCTTCAGATGCATTATCAGACGTTAAAGTAAGTTATCGAAAGAAATTTTCTTTTGTACAATTGTGCATTTCGTTACTGAATTTCATTGGGAAAATTTCAGTGGATGTCGTAGCCGGAATCATGGTGTTTGCTGGAATGATTTCAGTAGGGGCATTTACTGCAGCAGGCTCTCTTACATTTAACTGCTTTGCATCGTTAGAACAAGTCGTTCAACAATTAGTTCAGTTAAAATCGATTCATGTTTATTTTGATAAATTTAATAGCTTAGAAGCAGATTCGAATTTACAACCAGACAACAGCTCTCTGCAACAGACTTTATCGTTACGAGATGTCACCGTCAGCGTGAATGGGCATGTCATTGTACAGCCCGTGACCTTCACTATCGAAAAAGGAAAGAAATATGCGTTGTTAGGGGATAGCGGTACTGGAAAATCAACGTTATTGAATTTCTTAGCCGGTCGAAATCACGAGTTTACAGGTGAAGTGATTCTCGATGGGAAGTCTCTTTCTAAGGAACAAATTGTACAGTTGCGTAATATTACTGCTTACAATCCTCAGAAGAACCATATTTTTAACGCCACAGTAAAAGATAATATTACGCTATGGGAAGAGCGTCCGTTTGAGGAAGAGTCTAGTCAAATGGGATTGAATCAATTTACGAATGCTCAGGAAGTTGTTAGTGAACATGGAACTAAGTTATCAGGAGGGCAACGACAACGATTAGCGCTTGCTAGAACGTTACTTGAATCAGATAAGGTGTTATTACTTGATGAAAGTACCGCGAATTTAGATTTGGAAAGTGCGCGAAGTATAGAAGTTCAACTCCTTCAAAATCCTAACCTAACCCTTGTGATTGTGACACATCATTTTTTTGAAGAACATCGCGATTTATTTGATGAAGTGATTTACTTAGGGAAGGAGAAATCATTATGAAACAGAAGTTACTACAACATCCATCCAAAGTAATGATTCTTCTCGTACTAGTGGTTATTAAGAGTCTTTTAACCGTAGCGAATATTGCGATTATTGCATTTGCCATTGACGGGTTAGTCGCCTTAAATGCTTGGCAATTTGTAGGAGCATTGGCAATCCGGTTCGGTATGAAAGGAATATTATCGTATTCAGAATTCTTATGTTCCGTTCGACAAGAGAAATTCATTCAATTAGTCAATACGGAATTAAGGGAAGAAATTGCAGAAAAACTTCGCAAGGCGAATTATATGGAAATCACCAAACGTGAATTTCCAGAGTATGTATCTTGGATGACAAATGATATGGAGAGAATCTCGTCATTGGGACTTCCACTGTTCTTTACGATAACAGAAAGTGTACTAACGGTGCTGTTATCCATAGGAGTTATCCTTACTTATCACTGGTCTATTCTATTGTTCTTAGTGGTATTAATTAGCGGACTTCTAGTGGTTCCAAAATTATTCGAACCACATACGAAGAAAGTACTGGAAAGTTATTCTGCAACCCAAGAAAAATTTTCTTCGAATGTACAAAATTTACTAGAGGGTTATTCTGTATTCTATGCATTAAATAAAATGGATACCTTTAAAAATCGCGTCCAATTTGAATCGGGCGCCGTTAAAGATGCGGTGGTTCGTTTAATTCGCGCATTCATGCTATCTGGAATTGCTTCAGGAGCAGTGAATAGTTTAGGTCAATCATTGAGTGCTATTTTAGTCGGATATCTTGTAGTTAATGGAGTTGTATCGATTGGGGTTATGGGAAGTATTGGGTCATTTACAGGTGTCCTTTTCGGCAAAGTCAGCTTAATCGCGCAAAATTTAGTACAGTATAAATCTGTTCAAGTATATTTTGATAAATATGAATCCATCCTCCCTGATGAAATGCTACAAGAAGAACTGAAACTGAAGAACTCTCTAGAATTGAGATCTGTAGAAGTATCGGTCAACGGAAATAAAATTGTGAAACCAACTTCCTTTACGATTGAGAAAGGAAAGAAATATGCTCTAGTCGGGGATAGCGGAAGTGGAAAATCGACATTATTACATTTCCTTGCAGGAGAAAACAATGACTATTCTGGGGAAGTATTATTAGATGGGAAAGAACTAACGAAGGAACAAATAGTTCAATTGCGTAGTATGGTTCACTACAATCCACAAAAGAATCATTTGTTTAACGCAACTGTTAAAGAGAATATTACTTTGTGGGATAATACCAAAAAAATCTCACTTCCAGACGAGCTAGGTATTCAGCAATTTTGTCAATTAGATGATGCAGTTACTGAGCATAGTAGTCAATTGTCTGGTGGCCAAAGACAGAGAATTTCTATAGCGAGAGCATTAACGCAATCTGATAAAATCCTTCTTTTTGATGAAAGTACGGCCAGCTTAGATATGGAGAGCGCTGCTCGTATTGAGAAAATGATTTTGTCAAATCCAGAATTAACCGTTATAATGGTGACACATCATTTTATCGAAGAGAATAGAAATCTTTTTGATCATGTGATTCAATTGGAGAACTAGCTATAAAGGAGTATCTAAATGAAAACCATGAAAGAACGTATGCTCACAGGAGACTTATATATTCCGTCTCTGACAGAAGGGCTAAGAGACTTATCGATTAAAGGAAAAAAATTAGCGCAACAATACAATCGTTTGAACTTCGATGATTTCGAAGGAAGACGCGCATTATTAAAACAGTTATTTGGAAAAACAGGCGAGAAGATTTACATGGAGCAACCCGTCTATGTGGACTACGGAGTTCATACAACGATTGGCGAAGGCTTCTATGCGAATTTTGACTGTACATTATTAGATGTAGCTCCGATTACGATTGGAGACAACTGCATGTTTGGTCCGCATGTATCGCTTGTGACACCTGGACATCCAACCGATGCCGAAACGCGCAATGCGGGTCCAGAATTTGGAATACCGATTACGATTGGCAATAGCGTATGGCTCGGGGCCAACGTGACGGTGAATCCAGGAGTGACGATTGGCGATAATACGGTAATAGGCTCTGGCTCTGTGGTAACAAAAGACATTCCAAGTAATGTGATTGCGGTCGGCAATCCATGCCGCGTCCTTCGTGAAATTACCGAAGAAGAGAAGGCAGATTGGCGTCGAAAACACCAAGAACTATTGGATGAACTTGGAAAATAAAATAGGAAACGAAGAAGGTCAAGAGGAGTCTTGGCCTTCTTTTGTGTATGATACAAGTTTATTATAATAGGATTTTTTGTCGGATGGTTTATCGTAGAATATTCTATTAAAAGTAAAAGGTCGTCCAAGTAGGGCGACCTTCTTCGTTAGATTTATTTTTCAGTACAAGCAATAAAGCTTTCGCGTAATTGGTTTTCTGGAAGGTTCTTTCCGATGAAGACCAATGTTGAGCCGCGTTTTGTATCATTCCAATCGCGACCTCTTGAAATATCAAAGCTCATTTGAACTCCTTGGAAGATGATTTGGTAATCTAATCCTTCCACGTTCAAGATTCCTTTGTAACGGTATAATTCTGGTCCGTAAATATAGACAAGCTCGTTCAACCATTCGTTAATGTTTGCGAGAACTAAAGGTTTGTCAGTCTCGATAACGAATGAGTTAATACCGCTATGGTGGCTATGACTGTGGTGATGATGATGTTCGTGATCATGGTCATGGTGTTCATGTTCGTGGTCATGGTCATGATGTTCATGCTCATGGTCGTGATCGTGGTCACCGTGGGCATGTGTATGGCCACATTCTTCGCAATATTCTTCTTCGGCGTGTTCTTGCATTTCTAAGATTTTCTTCTCAGATGCGTAGAACAATTCAAGTCCGAACATGTCGCTCATATGCACAGGACGTGCGTCAAGGTCTTGGATTTCTGCAAAGGCATTGATGCTACGAACTTCGTTAATCACTTTAGTGTAGATGGTTTCGTCTACTAAGCTATGTTTTGACATGAAAATTTTATCCGCGAACCCAACTTGTTTTGCTGGTTCAGGTTGATGCGCTGTTTGGTATAGGAAGTTTTTAGAATCCACAACCGTTAATACCGCATCTAAGATAAAGTGCTCGTTTAAGAATGGCACGTTAATAAATGTTTGTGCGATTGGAGCTGGATCAGCAAGACCTGTTGTCTCGAATAACACGCGGTCCACGCGAATGCCGTTTTGTTCTTTCACCATTAAAATAGATTTCAACATATCGGCAATGTCTGTACGAAGAGTACAGCAGAGGCAGCCGTTATCCATTTGATAGATTTCTTCTTCAACGTCAAGTACGAATTGATGGTCTACACCGATTTCGCCGAATTCGTTAATGACAACCGCGATATGTTCGCCGTGTTTTTCTTTTAAAACTTTGTTGATTAAAGTCGTTTTCCCAGCGCCAAGGAAGCCGCTGACGATTGTAACTGGAATTTTTTGTGTCATAATTCTTCTCCTTCACCTTTTCCATTTTCTTCAAGTAAATTCATTGTAGCACTCTCTTAAAAATTCTCAAAATAGACTGTTTCCAGCATTTGGTTGCGAATGTGCTATACTGAAACAGAGAAAACGAGAAAGAGTGTATCGAATGACAAAACAGGAAGCACTAAACGCGGCCATTAAGAAAATCGATTGGGCCGAACAATTTATCAACCAACACTTATATGCCTTTCGTTGCCCGTATTGCCATGATGCGATGGTTTCTGCCGAGAATCATAGCGTCGTTTGCGGAAAGGGGCACCGATTTAATATTTCGAAAAAAGGCACCTTGCATCTCATGAAGCAAAATGCGAATACGGACTATAATGCGCCTCTTTTCCATCATCGCTATGAACTCGCGCAGAGTGGGTTCTTTGAGCCTTTATTAGAGGCAATTTTGCCGCATCTTCCGACAGACGAAGAGAAGTTTATTGTCGATATCGGATGCGGGGAAGGTAGTCATTTATCGTGGTTATCTAAGCGTGTGAAGGCACCCTTATGCGGAACGGATATCGCTAAAGAAGGCATCCATCAATCGTCGGTTCATTTTGGAAACCAAGCGCTATTCTTCTTAGGGGACCTGGCGAACTTGCCATTTGCGGATGCATCTTGTGGAACGCTTTTGAATATTTTAACGCCATCGAACTACCAAGAGTTTATGCGCGTATTGGCTCCAGGAGGGACGCTCGTGAAAGTCATCCCTGGCAACGATTATTTAGCGGAATTACGCCAACAGCTCTACCGTTCGAATCCGGAAAAACAAACGTATTCGAATGCGGACATTCTAGAACGCGTGCAGTCCGAATGCCCTCAAGTCACGTTTGAAGAGGTACGTTACACGGTCGATTTAACAGAAGAAACTTATCGTCATTTACTCGAAATGACGCCGTTATACTGGGGAGCAAGTGCCGAAGATAAGGCCTATAGCACCTCTCATCCGCTCTCAAAAGTAACGGTGCACTATTTTGTAGCTATCGTGAAAAAAGGCGAAAACAAACAATAAAAGTATGTTATAATACAATTATTAACAGCCAGGAGGTTTAATAATGGGACTAAAGGATTTATTTTCTCGTAAAAAAGAAGAACCGAAAGTAGAAGAAAAACCGGTTCAACCAGAAGAAAAAAAGGAAGAGCAAGCAGCAGTTGAGACTGCTCCAAAAAAAGTAGAAAAAACTAAAGAAACTGAAGAACCCCGTGTGTTTACAGTGGGAATTGAATATATATATACTGTCTCAAAAGATTCACCAGATATGGTTGTTGCTGGACAAGTAACAGGAACCATAAAAGTTGGGGATGAAGTCATTCTTACTAAAATGGGGAGCGATGATGAAGAACCATTTAGAACAGCAGTTTACGGAATTCAAGTCGGTGAAGATCGTGTGATGGAAGTGTCGAACAAAAAAGCTGTTTTATGGGTGGAGAATGCAACACAATTCTTCCCATACGTTGGAACGGTACTTCATTCTGAAGGCGTCACTGAGCAGCAAATGTACTCTGCATACATCAATGCTCTTGGCGAACGTTTTGTTGGTGTGGAGGACGGCGTCATCACTGATTTAGACCGAGCTCACTTATCAATAACCGACATTGCCGAAATTTGGAGACTCTTTTTATGGTATTGTAATGCCAATGCAGAGAATGATTCGGAAGAAAAACGTGAAGAGAATTTCAACAAACTTCGTACTCTTGTGACAATCGTTCGAGATAAATTATTGATTTTAGATGGTATTTATGCAGTCTATTCTGTTAAAACAGGTGAACCGTTCTTATTTGCTAAGACATCGACAGAAGATGAGGATAACTATTTAACATCACCTCCAATGATTCACTTGGTAACGAAAGCGAACAAGAAACACTTAAAAGAGCGAAATGCAGATGACGAAAACTATGAACTTCGTTATATCGATAATGGAGAAGATAAACAAGGTATTTTAAACTTCCTCAGAGAGGCCATATTATTAGATGGAGCACAAGGGGTTCAGATTCTTTCTGAATATACTGCGATTGCAGCAGAAGGCTTAGTTGAATTTCCAAACTATGAGGGAATGCGTGAAGTAGATGTTCCTGTTGAAAACCCAGGATTGGTTCGCTGGATGTTGCTTCTTGGTCAATTAGGAAAACCAGATACTCCTGAAAAAGAATTTCTTCATGAAATGTACTTCTACTTCTTCGGGCAAGAATTATTGAAGGCTAAATTCATCACTCCAATGCGTGCCCATGGAGAAGTTCCAC
>JAGZLX010000075.1 GCA_018364485.1 Granulicatella adiacens | reverse complement strand
AGTCATCTTGCCGTTAGTGAACCGTGAAATTCCAATTATCGCTGACGAATACGTGGAGCAAGATTTCGGAACAGGGGTTGTAAAAATCACTCCAGCGCATGACCCGAACGACTTTGAAGTAGGGAACCGTCATAACTTACCTCGTATTAACGTGATGAACGATGATGCGACAATGAACGAGTTAGCCGGTAAATACGAAGGCATGGACCGCTTTGCTGCGCGTAAAGCCATCGTGAAAGATTTAGAAGAAGCTGGCCTTCTTGTGAAAATCGAAAAACATTTACACAGCGTTGGTCACTCAGAACGTACAGATGTAGTGGTTGAACCTCGTCTTTCAAAACAATGGTTCGTTAAAATGGGACCTTTGGCAGAGCAAGCGATTAATGCGCAACGTGAAGAAGGTGACAACACTGTAAACTTCTATCCACCACGTTTCAATGATGCGTACTTACGTTGGATGGAAAACATTCACGACTGGGTAATTTCACGTCAATTATGGTGGGGACACCAAATTCCAGCTTGGTATCATAAAGAAACAGGCGAAGTATACGTTGGCATGGAAGCACCAAGCGATATCGAAAACTGGACACAAGATCCAGACGTATTAGATACTTGGTTCTCATCTGCGTTATGGCCATTTTCAACAATGGGCTGGCCAGACGAAGAAGCAGCCGACTACAAACGTTACTATCCAACAAACACACTTGTAACAGGATACGACATCCTTACTTTCTGGGTAAGCCGTATGATGTTCCAAGGGTTAGAATTTACAGGCAAACGTCCATTCAAGAACGTTTTAATCCACGGATTGATTCGTGATAGCCAAGGACGTAAGATGAGTAAGTCTCTTGGGAACGGGGTTGACCCAATGGAAGTCATCGAGCAATATGGTGCCGATGCGCTTCGTTGGTTCTTAGCAAACGGTTCTGCTCCAGGGCAAGACGTTCGTTACTCAACAGACAAGATGGATGCTGCATGGAACTTCATCAACAAGATTTGGAACGCAAGCCGTTACGCGTTAATGAACGTGGGCGACTTAACTGTGGACCCAGTGGATATTACTGGTGAGAAGACTCTTGCGGATAAATGGATTTTAACACGCTTAAATCAAACGATTGGCAAAGTGACAGAACTCTTCGAGAAATTCGAATTCGGTGAAGCAGGACGTCTTTTATATCGCTTCATCTGGGATGATTTCTGTGACTGGTATATCGAAATGTCGAAAGAAACATTAGCAGGGGACGACGAAGCTGCGAAATTAACAACACGTAGCATTCTTGTATATGTATTAGACAACACATTACGTCTATTACACCCAATCATGCCTTTCGTTACAGAAGAAATCTGGCAATCTGTTCCTCACGTTGGGGAATCATTAGTGGTAGCAACTTATCCAACAGTTCACCCAGAACAAATGGACGAACAAGCAGCCGAAGAAATGGAATTCTTAATGGACTTCATCCGTTCAGTACGTACCGTTCGTAACGAAATGAACACACCATTATCAAAACCAATTAACATCATTGCGAAAGTGAGCGACGCAGCGCACTACGCAATCTTGAAAGAAAATGAATCTTACATTGCACGCTTCTCAAATCCAGAAGAATTCGTGTATGGTGAAGACGTTGAAGCGCCATCTGATGCGGTAACTTCTGTTATCACAGGTGCTGAAATTTACTTGCCATTAGCAGGGTTAATCAACATCGAAGACGAAATCGCTCGTCTTGAAAAAGAAGCAGAGAAATTGCAACAAGAAGTGGATCGTGTCGAGAAGAAATTATCGAACGAGAAATTTGTGGCGAAAGCTCCTGCAGCGGTTGTTGAAGCTGAACGTGCAAAAGGTGCGGACTATCAAGCACAACGTGAAGCCGTGTTAGAACGTATCGCAACATTGAAGAAAATCTAATCCGTTTGAACGGCGCAGAGAGCGTATGAAGTATCATGCGCTCTCTTTTGTATGTTCCGGTGGGAAATTTTCTGTTATGATAAATGAGGAAAACAGGAGGTGAGTGAATGATTCAAGAGTGGTTAAAAAAGAGCGAGAGTATTCCGCGTAAACATGGGTTGTACCGCATGGAGGCTATCCTAGAAGCGCTTGGAAATCCAGAACGTGAATTGAAGAGTATTCATATTGCAGGGACGAATGGAAAAGGGTCCACAGCTGCGATGATCACGGCCTTTGCGAAGGCGCATGGATTGCGAGTTGGGACATTCACTTCACCGCATATGGATAGTATTAGAGAACGAATCCAGCTAGACGGAGTGCCTCTTGAAGAAGAACCGTTCTGGCAAGCCGCATCGGTGGTAAGAGAGGTGGAAAGCCGCTTATTCGAAGAGTGGGGAGCCTTTAACTATTTCGAGATTTTAACGGCGATGATGTTTGTTGTCTTTCAACAGGAAGCCGTCGACCTTGCGATTATTGAAGTCGGGATTGGCGGTCTGTTGGATAATACGAATGTCGGCCATCCACTCGTCAGCGTCATTACGACGATTGGCTTAGACCATCAGGACTTACTCGGAAGCACCCTAGAAGAAATTTCCACGCAAAAAGCAGGCATTATTAAGTCTGGGCAACAAGTGGTCGTTGGGCCAGTCACGCGTGAATGTATGGATGTGATTCGTGAGATTGCTAGTGAGAAAGGCGCAACAGTGCAGGCATTTGGGGAGGATTTCTCACTAGTAGAAGATTCGTATCAAGATACTGTGTTAACGATTTCTCTGAAGCAGTTAGCCCTTAACGGAGCCTTCCAAAAGGAGAATGCGACTGTTGCGATTCGAGCGTTTCGCGTGTGGATGGAAGTCACTGGAAGAAGTGCGCAGGCTGAGTTCATCGAGGCAGCCCTACGAGTTGTTTCATGGCCAGGACGCATGGAAGTGTTACAAGACACACCGCTTGTGATGATCGACGGTGCTCATAATTTGCCAGCCATCGAGCGACTCGTACAAAACATGACGGCGAGCAAAGCTAAGAAACAGACGCTTTTATTTAGCGCGCTCACTCGAAAAGACAGTCAACAGATGCTTGCAAGATTGCAGGAAGCTCTTCCCGATGTGAATATCATCTTGACGAGTTTCCATCCTTCAAAAGGACAGTCGATTGCTAGAAGTGATGTGGAAGCGTACTTGGATTCTCCTCAGATTTCCTATGAAGAGAGCTTTGAAGACGTCATCGACCGTTTCGCCAGCTCAACAGACGACAAGAGCGAATTATGGGTGACGGGGTCATTGTATTTTATCGCCGAAGTTCGACATTGGTGGAAGAACCGTAAGCCCAAAGAAGAATAGACATCGTAACTCTTTGTAGAGAAAACAAAGAGGAAGTGTCATAATGATTGAATCAAAATTATTAGAAGTGCCTTTAAGCGCTATGCCACGAGAACGCCTCGAACGGTATGGCGCTAAAGTGCTTGAAACGCATGAACTACTCGCGATATTACTGCGAACAGGGTCCAAGGATTTAAACGTCCTGCAGCTGGCGGTCGTTGTCTTAAACACCTTCGAGGACTTGCATTCACTGAAGATGGCGAGTCTGGACGAACTCATGCACATTAATGGCATCGGTCGCACCAAGGCAATTGAACTCAAGGCTGCCATGGAACTTGGGGTGCGCTTAAGCAATGCTGCGCAAATGAAACTCGGGAAGATTACGTCCTCCAAGATGGCCGGCCAGTGGATTGTACATGAGTTGAAGGATGCCTATCAGGAACATCTCGTTGCCTTGTATTTGAACACAAAAAACGAGATTATCAAGAAGAAAATGATTTTCATCGGTGGGCTGAATAGTGCAGTCGCGCATCCACGCGAAATCTTCCGAGAGGCAGTACGGTTTTCGGCAGCGCGAGTCATTATTGGGCATAATCACCCCAGTGGCAACCCCGAACCCTCGCAAGCGGATATCGATTTTACGCGTCGCCTGATGGAATGCGGAGAGCTCATGGGCATCGAGCTTCTGGATCATTTTGTCGTCGGAGGAGAGGAGTATATTTCTTTAAAAGAATTCGGGGCTTTTTAAAAACGACTCAAAAGAATGTGAAAAGTTGAATTTTAAAAAAAGATGAAAACAGATTGTTTTCGATTTTCACGAAAAATATTATTGAAAATTAACGAAACGATTCGGAAAAAACGCACAAAACAGCATTTGTTCCACTTAATTCTCAGTGAAATCGGAAATACTCTTGTAAATTTGTCTGTGAGATGTTATACTTATGATGTGTTTTTGTTAGGTATAGAAATTGTGTAAGGTATTACTCCTTTCGAACCATTAGCAAGAATATGAATAACAAGTGCTATGGCACAAGGAGGAAATGTTCATGGAACAAGGTACAGTAAAATGGTTTAACTCAGAAAAAGGTTTTGGGTTTATCGAACGTGAAGGTGGAAACGATGTATTCGTACACTTCTCAGCAATCCAATCAGAAGGATTCAAAACATTAGAAGAAGGACAAGCAGTTCAATTCGATGTTGAAGAAGGCGCTCGTGGACCACAAGCAGCTAACGTAGTTAAACTATAATTTAACTTAAACTTTGATGCCACCGGTTTTCCGGTGGTTTTTTTGTGCGCAAAAATAGAAGAGGGGAAGCCTAAATTGAACAAATTTGGCCATGTCCGTATATGGCCTTTTTGTCCTCCCCCTCCCAAGAATTTCTTTTTATTTTTGTACTTTTTTAGTAAGTTGGTTTCAAAATTATTGGTGATTTTTTGTTAGAAGCTGCCTTAGCTGGAATGGGAGAAACAATAGCGTATCGTCTGTTGGAAAACGAAGAGCCTTCGGATTCTATAGGAATAATAATAGCGGTTATAATCGATGTGAATTACTGACTCTGGAAATTAATTTCCTAGAGTCAGTTTGAAGCTCGATAGGAAACGAGACCGTGGCTCGTTCCAGTATAGCTATTGTTGTTCCTATGAAGACATCCGAAGGTGCTCGTAGTTTTTCAAAACAGCACAAAACATCTAATTGTTTCTTCCATTCCAGCCGAAGGCTCACCAGTTTTTTACACAAAAAATATCACTAAAATATTACAGAAACCGTTTTTATGTTACGAAATAAAAAAGTTTCCTAAAAATCTATAAAATACAAGAATAAAAAGCCAAATTCTGCTATACTAGAATAGAATTCTTACAGCCAAGTCTGTAGAAGAATTATCTAAGGAGGAAACAGTGTGGTTGCATTAAATTTTAAAGCACAAAATATCGGAATTGACTTAGGCACAGCTAACACGATTGTTTATCTAGAAGATGAGGGAATCGTCACACGTGAACCTTCCGTTGTTGCAAAAAATATCGTTACAGAAGAAATTATCGCAGTAGGTAAATCTGCATTTGAAATGATTGGTAGAACACCAGAAAATATCGTGGCATTACGCCCAATGAAAGATGGCGTAATCGCTGACTACAATACAACGACAGCAATGTTGAAATACTTCATTCAGTCGATTGTGGGCCGCTCATTCTTTAAACCAGTGGTCATTATTTGTGTGCCAAGTGGCATTACAGACGTTGAAAAGAGAGCCGTTTTAGACGCGACAAAATATGCAGGAGCCAAAGAAGCGTATGTGGTAGAAGAACCATTCGCAGCAGCGGTTGGGGCAGGACTCCCTGTTACAGACCCAACTGGAAGCATGATTGTCGATATCGGTGGCGGTACGACAGACGTGGCGACGATTTCGCTTGGTGGAATCGTGAATAGCCGCTCGATTCGTGTCGGAGGAGACGAGTTAAACGAGTCTATCGTGCAGCACGTTCGTAAGACATACAATTTATTAATTGGAGAACGTACGGCTGAAGAATTAAAAATTACGCTTGGTTCAGCTTCTATTGAAAAAGCACAAGGAAGCATGCAAGTGCGTGGTCGTGACATGGTCACAGGATTACCACGTGTTGTTGAAGTGCCTGCAAAAGAAATTGCAGTTGCGATGAGTGAAATCATTCATCAAATTTTAGACGCAGTAAAAGATGTATTGGAACAAACACCGCCAGAAATTTCTGCGGACGTTATTGATCATGGAATCGTGTTAACAGGTGGGGGCGCAATGCTTCGTCACCTTGCTGAGATGATTTCGAAGGAAACGCAAGTACCAGCCTTTGTGGCCAATGATCCACTGGATTGTGTGGCGCTAGGAACAGGTGCGATTTTAGCAAATCCATCATTAATGAAAAAATAGAGTCCGTTGAAAAATAAAAAAAGAGGAGTGATGATGTGAATCCAATTTTTTCAAATAAGAAACTAATTGGTTGGGTAATCGGAATTATCACGGCATTAGCCTTGATCATGTATTCCATTACTTACGGCAGCAATATCGTGACTCAAGGTGTTAATGATGTAACCAATATTCTAGGAAGATTAGTCTCTTATCCAGCAAATAGTATTAATGATTTTATCGATAGCGTGAATGACTTATCAAATACGTATCAAGAAAATCAATCGTTAAAACAAAAAATCGATACCATTCATGAATTAGAAGTTCAATTGAGTGAGTTAAAACGTGATAACCAAAAAATGAAGGAAACGCTCAAGTTGCAAGACACTCTTAACGATTATACGTTAGTGAATGCGACGGTTATTGCGCGTAATCCAGATACATGGCGTGATGTCATTACGATTAACAAAGGGTCAAATGACGGCATCCAACCACAAATGTCTGTTATGAGTGATAATGGACTTGTAGGGAAAGTTATGGACGTGAATCCAACGAGTGCACGTGTAGCGCTATTATCGAATGCCGATAATACATTAGTGCGTGTCGCAGCGATGATTCAAAACGAAAAAGAACCAATCTACGGAACGATCACTGGCTATGACGATAAAACGAATATGTTAGTGATGAGCCAAATTCAAGCAACGCAAGATATCAAAGTTGGGGATAAAGTCGTGACAAGTGGTCTCGGTGGTATTTCTCCAAACTCACTATATATCGGTACGGTTGAAGAAGTGGCGATGGACCGTTTTGGCTTGTATAAAGAAGTGAAAATTCGTCCAGCAGCGGATACGAATGACGTTCGTTATGTGACGGTTGTTATTCGTACAAGCGAAAGCGAGGGGCGATAATGCGCATCTCAAAAAGAGTTTACTGGGTGTTATTTGTTTATATTCTTGCTTTCTTAGCCGATGGAGTGTTAACGAATCATTTTTCAAAATTGTTTCTGTTCTCCGGCTATAGCTTAACGCCTCGAATGATTATTATCGCAGTCGTGTTGTTAAACTTCATGATTGACCAAAAGGCGATGTTTTGGTTTACAGTCGTTGCAGGATTTTTAGTGGACAGTTACTACTCTGGCGTCCTTGGTGTCTACATGGCGCTGTTTGCGGTGATTGTACGAATCATTAATTTGGTTCGCCCGAACATCCTTCAAAATCCATTTACATTAGGGCTAGCGCTTGTGTTCTTCCTAAGCTTCACGGAAGTCTCTGTTTACTTCGTATATGCCTTACGAGGAGTCGCGAGCATGGATTGGAACGAGTTTTTAGTAGTAAGACTCGGGGCCACCTTAATGTTAAACATCGTGATTTACTATATTTTATATCTCCCGCTTCGCAATTTTGCTAGATGGGTGAACTCAACTCCGGTCGTAAGTCCACACGACTTAATGAACCATCGTAGAGCATAATTTG